>DATNQR010000423.1:0-5542 GCA_036703905.1 Thermosynechococcaceae cyanobacterium | reverse complement strand
TGTGCGCGTGGATGCCTACCGCAAGCGGGTTCAGGATTTGCTCGATTCAGAAGAAGCCGAAGTACTGGCGATTGCGATCGCGGCGCTGACGGGGCGCAGACACGCTGAGGTGGTGGCAGTCGGGAAGTTTCAGGAGACGGGGCATCGTTACCAACTGCGGTTTGAGGGTCAGCAGAAGAAGGCTGAAGCAGAAGCGTTTGAGATTGTCTCGCTGGTTCCGGTGCGGGATCTGTTGCCTGTGTTTGAGCGCTTCCGATCTCTGCCGGGGGTGCAAGCACTGGTGGGGTTGGATGATGACCATCCCCAGGTGCAGGCATTTAATTCACGAGTGAATCGCCAGGTGCAGGCGTTGTTTGGGGCGACGGGTCTGGTTCCGGTGCTGAAGGGGTTTAAGACCGTGAGCATCCACAGGCTCAGGGCACTCTATGGCGCGATCGCTGTCCACTTCTTCTGTGCCAATAACCAACACTTGCACCGCTTCCTTCAGAATCACTTGGGGCACGTTCTGACAAAGGAGGTGGGAGCAACAAACTCACGGGCGACTGACCATTACTTTCACTACTACCTAGTGAAAGAGGATGGCACTCCGATTACCGCAAGAGGAGTCAAACTCATGGCAGCAGGGGCGCTAGTGGAGGCAGGGGCAGAGCAGGAAGCTCAGACGGTGGAGGTTGAGGGGAGTGAGCAGCAGGCTACGCCGGAGGCGATCGCTCAGGCAGTGAGTGAAGTTGCACCCGTGCCAGCCGGACGACAACGCCAGAAGGTTGGACTGCTCAGATTCCCGGTTCAGGAACGCGATCGCTGGAATCAGGTTCTCTCCACGATCGCGCCGGGAGCAGCCAAGTTAGAGCAGGTGACGGCGCTGCTGGAGTGGATCGAGGCAAGGTTGGAGTTACCCTCGGAGTCTCAGCCCATCTCTGCCCCGGTGGAAGCTGCACTCCCAAAAGCGACGGAATTGGAACAGGTCAAGGCGGCGCTGGTGTCCGTGTTGGAACGGCTGGACAGGCTGGAGGCGGAACGCTCATCTCTTGGGAGGTCGCAGGGGCGTAAGCCGCAGAAGACGGCGGGGGGGGATAAGGCTACAGGCGCGCCCTCAACCCGGAGGCTGGGGGGTGCAGCAGACCGGGCGAACTCCATCCTCCTCGCGGTGCAGGCTTGGAATCGCCAACACCCGGAGCAGTCGTTTGCGATGAGCTTGAGCCTGCTGAAAGAGGAGTTTGGCATCAATTTTAAGGCGGCTCGATCGTTTCTGGAGGAACGACAAAATGATATCTGGGAGTTGCATCAAGCAAGCGGGGTGGAGAACCCCAGATCCCATAACAGACGGGAGGGGCACGACGTGGAGGCGCTTAAGCAATTTGTGAAGGAGTTTGGGCAACAGGGCTGAGGGAGTTTTCTAACCTGTCAGCGACAACTGCCTCTTCTTAACAACTCAGTCAGAAGGTTCACTGCCAGGTAGAGTGTCAGCAGTTTTAACGCTGAGGCAGAAAACAATGTCGATCAAGCTGGAACAGCCTGTTACTCACCCTTCGACTGCCGTCACCGAGATCTTCGATCCAGCCGATGTGATTGAGGCGATGATTGAGTTGCGCTTTCAGTTGCGCGAGATTGAGGCACAGATTCAAGCCCTACAGCCTGCTTTCTTTGCGGCTTGCTTGGCTCTCAATCTGGAGAAAATTACCCTTGAGCGGGCTACGATCGCCCGCAGGCTAACTCCGGCACGGTGGGACTATTCAGATTCGATCACAGAGCAAGAAGCCTGGCTCAAGCAACTCAAGCAGCTGTTTCAACACTCGAATGAACCAACAGGGGGTCGGGAAGTCACTTGGATGGTTAAACTCCTGCTCGTGCAATCTCAACTTGGTTCTATGGCTCGATCGACTTGATTCAGCCCCATGTGTTCAAACCGTCGCCCACACCCTAAACAGGGTTCGTTGTTCCAGAGCGCGGGGGTACGAAACCCTGTGCGGCAGGCAGGACAGGCTTTTAGCAGTGGGAGTTGGTGGCGAGTGCACTCATCCACTCCAAGCTGCTGCCAGGTGACGCGATGCGCTGGGGTTTCCGCATAGCACAGAGGACACAGCCGGGTTTGCAGGTGGAGCCGATCGGGAGGCTGCATTTGCCTCAGTTGTTGAGGCGGTACTTCCACGAGCTTCGAGAGGGCAATGATTTGCAGTTCGGTGGGGTTGCGCCGCCGGGACGGAATTTCCCAGTCTTTCACCCAGGCGACGTTTACGCCCAGGTGGGCAGCGATTGCTTTGTGGCTCAATTCGTTGGCACGGCGGAATCGTCCCAGGAAGTGTCCAAGGCTTTCGCTGGGGTGGGCGGTGACTCGGAATACCCAGGTTTCTGAGGTCATGGCTTTCTTTACTTGTACTCCAGGGCGACTTGGCTCAGGAGGGTCAGGTCTATGCGGGTCTTGCCGTTCTGTAAGGCACGGCGGGCGGCGGTGCGGAGGATTTCATCCAGTACGCCGAGATAGCCACGGGTGCTGGCTCCTAAAACCTTCTGCATGGGGGCGCTGGTCAGGTGCGAGGGCTGAGGCAGTTTCAAGACGTGTTCTTCCCAGATGGCGGTGGTGTCTTCCAGGGCTTGGCTGTCGAAGCGGTGGAACCGATGACAGGACATGAAGCGGTGATGCACTTGCTCGTCCCGGCGCACGACGGCATCCAGGCGGTCAGTTCCGACCAGGACGACGGCGATGCCCAGCAGGTCGAAGATGTCTCGAATTTCGGAGAAGGTTTTGGGGCGGAACCGGTGGGCTTCGTCCAGGAGGATCATCTCGACTTGGCAGGCTTTGAGTAGGCGGTACACTCGCTCTCGCAGGTCGGCGATCGTCCCGTGCGTCACCCGATATTTCATCTGCTCCAGCAGTCCGACGAACAGTTCTCGCTGTCCGGTTTCGGTGGTGGCGTGCCAGTAAATCACGGGGACAAGCGGGCAGTCGCCCGTCGTGGAGGGGGTCGCATATTTGAGCCGATAGGACTCACAGGCAATGGTCTTTCCGGTGCGGGAGTCGCCGATCGACCGACAAGCTTGCCGACTCTGCCGCTTGTCGTCTAACCAGTGGTGAAACTGCTGCACGGTTGCTAATTCAACAAAGCATTGCTGTTGCAGCCGTTCGATCGCGCTTTGCTGATCCGGGGGCAGGGGGCACAGCGGCTGGACGATCGGTTCTCGTTCTTCTGATTTCACAGCAGCCCGGCCTCCCGTTTCATCTGTTCGTAGTCCAGGACTCGCACATACGGCACGGGTTTCTTCGGCTTCTCCGCTTCAACTTCTGGCTCCGGCTGGGTAACAGGTTCGGTTACGGTCGGATTCACTTGAGCCGCCAACACATCGATTGCAGCATCAATCACCGCAACATCAGACTTTGCAGGGATGTTCCCCTGTTGTTTCTGCTGCTTTTGGAGCTTCTTGATGCGAGTCTCACGATCTCGCACTTCCTCCAGCATCGATCGATTGCTAATGGCTCTGCCTGCTTCGCGTTTCCGCTCACTTAGAGCTTGTGCCTCCCGATATGACAAGGTTTCCGTTTCCCAGCCCATTGCATGAGCGCGGGTGAGAAACACCTCTTGGTTGTCCTGCATCAGGTAGACCCGAACCGTTGTTATGTCTCGTGGGTCATAGCGCAGCGCCACCATTTCTCCCGCGTAAGCCGCTAAATGCTCGCCCTGGTAAGTCAAGCTGGCAAATTGAACATAGCCGCTTCGATACACCCGCCGCTGCTCCCGGCGCATTAAACACAGATCTAGCTCCCGATCACCCAACAATGGCAGTTGAGCAATCCGTCCCGCTTCCCATCGTCCGATGCGCGTTTGATTGCCCATCCTTGCATCGATCGCCTGGTTATAGTGATCCACCAAGTAACGCACTAATAATTGCTCTAGCTGCATTAGCGTTAGACAGGCTTCCGACTCCGCGACAGGCGATCGTTCAGTCACGTTACTGTTCACGTAGCCAGGTAAGGTCGAGAAAAACTGCGTGTTAAATGTCCCGAACGGTCGCTCCACTATCCCGCCGTCCGAGGGCTTACGCCGTAAACACGGCACGATCTTTAATTCCCTTGCCACTTGCTGCAAATGCTGCGAGCGAAAATCCTTCCCCTGATCTGTATACAAATACTGCGGCAGCCCATACGTCCCCCAACTCCCTTGCAATTCGTAGGCTGAACTATATTGCTTCGGCAGAATTGCGTGGCGTAGGGCTAAACACACCACCCATGAACTCGGCGCATCAAATCCCAGATGAATCCCCATAATGCACCGGGAGTAGGTGTCGATCACCGTCGTTAACCACGGTCGCCCCAACACTTCCCCAGACTGAGCCACCACCAACACATCGGCCCGAGTATGATCGACCTGCCACACTTGATTCGACCACTCGATCGGAAGCTCTAACCCATCTGAGGTTTTCAGAGTCAGGCAATCTTCACGCCAGCCCAACGTTCGCTTCGGTCGCTGTCCCTGCGTCATCAAAGGCTTCAGGATGCGGTACACCGTCATGTGACTCGGATAGTTTTCGTCCCCCAATTTCTGGGCCCGCACTTTCACCCGCACTGCCACTTGGGCTGGACTCAGCGATCGACTCCCGCGATTCCCATCCTTATACGTTTGCACAATAAACTTTTGCCAGTCTTCGCTAATTCGTGTGCCTCCCCGATCCGATCGCACCCGCCGCACGACCGATTCAACCCCCTCCTCCCGAAGCTGCCGCAGCAATCGCCGCACGTTGCGATCCGTCATGCCCAGCTTTTGGGCAACCGCTCGCTGCCGTTTCCCATAATTCGCTTGGTTCGCCGTTGCCAATAACTGCTGCAATACACTCACACGCTCCCGTTCCTCGACAGTTAAGGAGCGCAGCATCTCGTGAGTTTCTTCCTTCGTCACCCCTGATCCAGGGGCGATTGGTTCATTGTCTTCCACAGCCAGCCTCGCTTAATTCTGTTGCGGGTTGCTCGTGAGTGCGGCTGGTCTTACTCTATGCCATCTACCGGACAAATATTGTGTTAATTTGTTGCCAAAATTCTCGGACGCTTAATTTGTTAAAACCGCTGATTTCACTACGCAGGCTTGAAAAGTATATACAGCAATGTTTCTAGCCATTCATTACTGTGGAAACTTAATTCGTTAACGAGGACAAAAAGCGTGTTAAGTGACAGCGTACGAAACTTGCCGGCTCAAAAGGTTGTGTTTCTGGGGCAGGTAGACCTATGCAGGTCGAAGGCAAACCTTTTGCCTTTCCCTCAAAAACTCAGAAAGCGACTGCATCGGTAGAAGCGGGACTGAATCAAGAAAGTTTGAGGAAACTTGTCTGAGCGCAAATTTGCCTTTAACGATTGAGCAAAAGTGCGTCACTGGCTCTGACGCACTTTTGCTGGGCGAACAACGTCTTTGCACGGTCCTGAAGGGAAAGTTTTCGTTGGGTGACTTGGTGCCCGTTTGGCAGCAATTTCAAGCTCACTCGATCGTTCCTGGAAGAACGCCAGAATGACATCGGAGAACTCCATCAATGCAGTGGGGTGAAGAATCCCCAATCTCAT
>DATNQR010000422.1:0-3119 GCA_036703905.1 Thermosynechococcaceae cyanobacterium | reverse complement strand
AGGCTTTGCCGCATTCGCTGAATCACCCGTGCAGTGGTTCGCTCCCGCTCTGCGAGTTGCTGAAGCTGAAACTGGGTTGCCGTGCGCTCTCGGATCTCAAATCCTAGGGCAGTGTTTGTTTGCACCAGTTCAGCAGTCCGTTCCTGCACCCGAAGCTCCAGTGCTTCATAGGCCCTGACTTTCTCATCTTCAGCCCATTTGCGTTGCAGTTCGATGGCGGCCCGGGCCGCAAAGACGTTGAACAGGCCTTTGGTGCGATCGTCAATCTGAAAGGGTTGGACATCCAAAATGCACAGTTGACCAATGGTTTGCTGATTCGCATCCAGCAAGGGCACACCCACAAAGCTTTCGGCTCCCAGTTCTTTTAGTAGATGAGCATTGGGGAAATGCTGCTGCACCTTGTCAGAAAAAGCACACAAAGACTTGCTCTCGATCGCCGCCTCGCAGGGACCGCCAGCTAGGGAATACTCAATGCTCTCGGCCAATCGATCGCCAGACCACAGGGCCAACGTCCGCAACTTCTGAGAATCTTCCACCGCCTCGCAGACCGCGACACAGCTGACATTGAGGGCAGTGGCCAGGTTTTGCGTCAGGGCGGCAAAGAAGTCTTTTCCAGTGACTGCGGCCGTTCCTGCCACGATCGCGTCTAGGGTCGCCTCAGTCTGTTTCCTTTGGGCGATTTCCTCTTCTAACGCCTGATTCGCCAACTCTAGCTGCTGAGGACTTCTGAGGGATAGGAACTGCGGCAGTAGCTCCACCAGTTGTAGGGCGGTGTAGCAAGAAACCAGGGCAGTGAGGGCCCGCTCTAGACCCGAAACCCAGTAGGCCGGATACCAGACCGTCCAGATATCCAGCAGATGCCCTGCGCCACAGAGAACAATGAAAGCTCCGAACAGCAGAAAGACCTTGAGAAGCGGCTTGGAGAGGGGATCATCTTGCCGCTTCCGTACAAAGTAGAGCAGCATTGCTGGAATAGAGAAGTAGGCGATCGCAATCAGCCCATCGCTAACAACGTGTAGCGCAACCAACGGGGTTTGCCACAGGTAGCAGTGTCCGTGGGGAATGTACTGATTGGGTGGCACTAGATTGTCGATCAATTCCAGCATACGAACTCCAGGAAAGCAGGTAGCAAGCTAATTCAGCGCAAGCCATTAGCTGAATAAGGGCGATTAGGTTCAATCGTTACACGTAGACAAATGAATCGGTGTCCACGATCGAACCTTGAGCTAAAAATTTAAGAATTTGAACGGAATCTTGATATTGCCGTAAGTAATTCTACTGGCAAAATTTAGCCTCCAAAGCTAAACCCAACCCTGCCGAATACTTGGAAGAATCATCGCTCTAAGTCTGGGTGATCGAGTTCAGCCCCGATTTTTCGCAGCACTGGTCTGAGACCGTATTCGTCCGTAGCGATCGTCCTAACTAATACTTTCACTAACCACCAAAAGCTCGATCAATTCTCGCTCTCTAGAACTCTGTCGATCATTCATTATTCTTGCTCTAAATCACGGGGTAGTGTAGCCTAACTGTTTCAAAGCCGATTCTGCACTGTCGCGGACTTTATCATCTGAATCTTTGAGGAGAGGTAAAAGGTAAGGCACAACTGAGCGATCGCCTAAATTCCCCAATATATCAACTGCTCTGCTACGAACTCCAGCATCTAAATCTTTGAGCAAGGGCAGAAGATCCGCTACGGTGATCTTGTAACCTAATGTTTCCAATGCCAACAATGCACTTTCGTGAACCCCGCTATCTGAATCTTTAAGCAAGGGTAAGAGATTGGGCAGAATGGCCGAATCACCCAAGTAACTTAACGCTAGGATTGTACCAGTGCGAACATTTGCATCTGAATCCTGAAGCAAAGGGAGAAGGCTTGGCACAGCCGATTTGTTAGGTAACCCACCCAATATCAGAGCTGTGTTGTAGCGAATCTCTGCATCCGGATCTTTGAGTAATGGTAAGAGACTTGGCACTACAGAGTGATCGCCCAACATTACCAATGTCGCTGCCGCAAAAGAACGAACCCGATCATCTGAATCTTTGAGTAATGGGAGAAGATACGGCGCTACAGTTTTGTCGTCTAATTCGCTCAAAGCCCAGATTGCTCTCTTACGATCGTCAGCATTGGCAGACTTGAGATCGTTGAGTAGCTGGTTTTGATCGACCTTCTTTTGTGCTGTCATCGAGGTCTGCGCCGCCACAATCGGTAGATTTAGCAAAGAATAGCCTGAAAGCCCAACGAGGAGAGCGACGATAGCCCCTCTCACCAGCCAGTTAACCTGCGTTTTGCGTCGTTGAGCGCCCATTGTTCGCACTCTCATTCTCTGCTTCAAGCGTTGATCGCCCCTTCCTCCCCAGAACCGATCGCCCCTCTCCGATTGAAACTCAGCTGATCGCCCTCTAGATCGATCAGGATTGTGTCGCCTTCGGTGAAAGTGTTTTCTAGGATTTTCGTGGCGATCGGATTCTGTAACTCACGCTGGATGGCGCGCTTGAGGGGACGAGCGCCATAGGTCGGGTCATAGCCTGCCTCAGCAATGTAGTTGCGGGCAGCGGCGGTGATTTCCAGCTTCAACTTTTGGTCGGCTAACAAGGACTCAATGCGCTTGATTTGCAGACCGACGATCGCGCTGAGTTCGGTGCGATCGAGAGGATGGAACAGGATCGTATCGTCAATGCGGTTGAGAAACTCCGGGCGGAAGTGCTTGCGGAGGGCAGTCACGACGAGATTTTGCATTTCGTCGTAGCGGGAATCGTCGCCAGCCACTTCCAGAATGTACTCGCTGCCAATGTTGCTAGTCATCACAATCACTGCATTGCGGAAATCCGACGATCGTCCTTGCCCGTCGGTGATCCGGCCGTCGTCCAGCACTTGCAGCAGCACATTGAACACATCCGCGTGTGCTTTCTCCACTTCGTCCAATAGCACCACAGAGTAGGGCTTGCGGCGCACGGCTTCAGTCAGTTGTCAGCCTTCTTCATAGCCCACATAGCCCGGCGGCGCACCAATCACCCGCATCACCGAGCTTTTGTCCATATATTCCGACATATCCAGCCGGATTAGAGCATCAGCAGCATCGAACAAAGAGTCAGCCAGGGCGCGGGCCAGTTCAGTTTTG
>DATNQR010000421.1:0-4787 GCA_036703905.1 Thermosynechococcaceae cyanobacterium | reverse complement strand
TGATACATAATTCTGTTTAGTTGAGGAGATGAGAGTGATGGTTGAGGCAGAGAATGAGAATCGATCGGCTTACCGACTGCGCTGGATCGGCTACGGGCTGCTGACCTTTGCGCTGCTAGATGTGATTAGTGTTTTGATTCCATTTGATGTGGGCAATCCTAGCTGGCGACTTCAGACGATCGGAGCGCTGGTGGAGCGGGTTGTTGTGCCCTTACTGGGTCTGGCCTTGGTGTTTTTCGGTGAGTTCTATAACCGCAAGACGCTCGAGAAAATTCCCCTTGCTTTCCTTTCCTGGCTCTGCCTGCTCCTGGCTATTTTGTCTTTTCTGTTGGCCCCCACCGCACTGCTCAACACGCTGGCTCTAGATTCTCAGGCGGGGCAGCAGGTGGACGCTGGAGTGCAGCAACGCCTGAAGCAGCTAAGCGAAGTGGAAAATCGGCTAAACCAAATCCGCCCTGAAGACGTGCCTAAGCTGGCGACCCAACTGAAAGAACTGGGTATTGAAACTGATCCGCAAAATCCTGAGAAGGTGAAAGAGACTATTCTGAACCGAATTAAGCTCCTGCGGGATTTGACCCCAGTGCAGGCTCAGAACGCTCGATCGGCTCAACGAACCGGATTGTTCAAAAATACGATCAAGTGGGCTTTAGGCGCGTTGATTGCCAGCACTTTGTTCTTCATCCTCTGGAAAACCAGTGACTGGGCCCGATAGAGCGCCTGAGAATGGGCGCACCCTGAGAATAGGAGCAACCTGAGAATAGGCGAGAAGAGACTGGTAGCGGTTAAGGCATTGCTGAACTTAGCCTAGTGGATCATTTGACCTGAGCATCTCCCCTGTCTGCTGAGTTTGCCAGGCTAGAGGAGATCCCTGATTCTTGGTAGAGGTCGAGGGATGGCAAATGGTCTACGGTGATGCTAGTAGTATTCTTTTCTCTTCATGCAGAACCCAAACCACTGGACTGCCTCTAGCACACCTGAACTCGGTCTTGTCTGCATTACTGCCTCCCCTTTAGTTCGGTATCGCGCTCTCACTCGCAAACGGCTATTGCAGCTTGAGCCGGCCGAGCAAGGGCGAGTGCTACGGGAACTTTACGCCGAAAATCTGCGCCGCCTGGGAGTCGCCATTAGCTTCTGCCATAGCGAGGGAATTCATCTCTATCGTTTGGGTTCCAATCTCTTCCCCTTTGCGGATGACCCACTGGGAGCAGACATTTTGGAGGAGTTTGGGGGAGCGATGGGCCAGGTGGGTGTACGGGCGACCGAATGCCAGGTGCGTTTGGTGCTGCATCCTGATCAGTTCGTCGTTCTTAGTTCCGATCGCCCGGAGGTGATCGACAACAGCATCAAGATTCTAACCATGCACGCTCGAATTTTTGATCTGCTGGGGTTGCCCCGATCGAGTTGGGCGTTGATGAACATTCACGGGGGCAAGAGCGATCGAGCCGATCGATTAATTCAGGTGATTCGAGATCTGCCTGATCCCATCCGCCTACGGTTAACTCTGGAGAACGACGAATATGCCTATTCCACCAGCGAACTGCTAGAGGTATGCCGCGCCACCGGAGTGCCCCTGGTGTTTGATGCCCACCACCACGTCATTCACGAACAACTGGATACCTACGAGGCTCCCAGCGTTGGCAAGATGGTGCTGGCAGCCCGCTCCACCTGGTCAGTTCCCGCTTGGCAACTTGTCCACATCTCCAACGGCGACCAATCTTTCAACGATCAGCGCCACAGCGAGCTAATTAGCCTGATGCCTAGTTCCTACCGCAATGTACCCTGGATCGAAGTGGAAGCGAAGCGAAAGGAAGAAGCGATCGCCAAGCTCCGCCAAGAGTGGATTCCGCACCTCAGCCCATTACCAGCGTTGAGCTAGCTGCAAGGCTAAGACACGAAACAACTACTGCGTCTCGAAACAACTGCTTGCGCCTCAATCTGAAACATTACTCAAGCGGCGTACCTGATCTATCCTGTCCTGAATGAGACTAGCTCAGTTTATTTTAAGAAGACGATCGGGGTGTAGTTGACCTCAGTTCTGAGGCGAGTTGAGGGGAGCGTTGACGGATTAATTGAAAATAGTGACAAGAAGGTTGTGCAGCGTGGAAGGTCAAAATCAGTTGGAATCGATCGTGGTGCAAATTGGTGAGGCAGTCCTAGCCACCACGGAAACAGTCGATCGCCTAGCCAACCGGATGGATGGATTGGCAAACCAGGTGCAGCAACAGGGCTACCAGATTTTTGCCCTGAGCGATGCCGTGCAAGGTTTGGTCGAAACCCAGGATGAATCCCTAAAGCGCCTCGATCGCCTCACTGCCGTTTTGGAAAGATTAGTAATGGCGATCGAGCGATCGGGTAGTGGGCAATAGGATTGCAGTCCAGCCAAGCGGTTTAGCGGAAAGAGTAGGTGAGCCGATCGAGTTCTGCGACTTCGGCTGCATCCAAGCTCCAGCCCACTGCACCCGCGTTTTGTCTGGCTTGCTCGGCGGTTTTTGCGCCAGGGATTGGGATCACACTGCCCTGAGCAATCAACCAATTGAGGGCAACCTGGGCGGGAGTTCGATCGTGGACTTGCCCAATTCGATCCAGAGCCTCCAGCACAGGCGAAATTTTCTCCAGATTGCCCCGGCTGAAGCGGGGATCAATGCGGCGGGCCCCATGCAGGGTTTTTGCCCGATCGGGCGTATACTTCCCGGTCAGCAATCCCTGAGCCAGGGGACTGTAGGCCAAAATCGTGATCCCCAGTTCTTGGGCCGTGTTGAGAATGCCATTCGCCTCAATCTGACGAGTGATCAGGGAGTAGCGTACCTGGTTCACTGCCAGAGGAATCCCTCGTGCCGCCAGGAATTCGTGGGCACGGCGCATTTGCTGAGCAGAGTAGTTGCTGATGCCGATCGCGCCGATTCTTCCCCGCTCCACCTCGTCAGCTAGGGCATTCATCAGCGTCCTTTGCCCCATCAGGAAATCCAGAGGCGCATGAACCTGATACAGGTCAACGCGGGGCAACTGCAACCGCTCTAAGCTGGCCGTCAGCGCCTCAGAAACCGCTTGAGCATTGAACCGCCAAGGCACAGGAAAATACTTGGTGGCAATCTGCACAGGTCGATCGGTTTGCTTGAGGAACTTGCCGATCAACCGCTCCGATTCGCCAAAGCCATAGATCTCGGCTGTGTCGAAAAAGGAAAGCCCAGATTCCACTGTGGCTTGAAACGCTTCCTGAACTTGCGCCTCGCCGTAGTCGCTACCGTAGCTCCAAAACAGCTTGTCCCCCCAGGCCCATGTGCCGATACCGAGGGGTGTGACGTTAACTGGGGTGGAGCCGAGGGCGATCGTCGGGAAAGTTTGCACCATAGCAGTAGTTGGGTGTAGAAATTGCGTGTAGAAGTTAGGTGAGGGAGATCCTAGCAGCTGCAAACAGGAGCAGACCTCGATCTCAGGGCGCAAATCTAGGCTAATGAGCCACGGCAAGAACTTCTTTCTACGAACGAGCTTCAGGGAAGCTCTGGAGCAAGCTGCGCGCAAATCTAAGCTAATGAGCCACCACAGGAACTTCCCGCTCCAGCCGTGCAGCCGAAGCAGTGCCGACCTGTGACGATCGTTCGCTCTGACAACTGCGTAGGATCAAAATCGCGGATGTTGGGACGATCGCCATCGAGACGATCGCCACTGAGCGGTTGAAGCTCCAAATCCAGCATTTGGTTAAAATCACAGTCGAACAGGCGGCCGTCCCAGGAGACCGAGAGCGTATTGCGGCACATCAGCCCTTCGATCGTGCCTGGATTGAAGGCATTCACTAGCAATTCCAGGTAGCGCTGAAGGTTGCCAGATTGCTCAAGCCATTCCAAGTAGCGCGAGATCGGCATATTGTTCAGGGTAATCAGGCGATCGAAGGTCACGTCTTGATGCTTCAGCAAGCCCGCCTTCCACTCCTGCTCCAGCTTGCCCTGCCCACTGGACAGAAACGCCCCCACTGGATTGCTCATCAAGGTCAGCACCCGTTGGCGATCGCCCTGACCGTAGCCCGCTTGATTCAAACGGCGGAGCGCCACGATCGACTTCTCAAATGTCCCATCGCCCCGTTGTGTGTCGGTGTTGCGCTGGCGATAGTGCGGCAATGAGCAAACCACTTCTACGCCTCGATCAGCAAGCCACTGGGGCAAATCTTCCATCCTGGGCAGCAGCAACACCGTGAGATTGCAGCGATCAATGACGTGCTTTCCCCGTGCCACACACTGATCCACCAGATAGCGAAAATGCGGGTTCAGTTCCGGTGCGCCCCCGGTAATGTCTACTGTATGCGCCTCGGTTTGATCTAATGCGCTCAGGCAAGCGTCGATCGTCGTTCGATCCATGTTTTCGCGGCGATCGGGGCCCGCATCCACATGGCAGTGGCGGCAGGTCATGTTGCACAGCTTGCCAATGTTGATTTGAAAAATCTCCAGCTTGGCTGGCTTGAGGCAGGGCCAATCATGGGCCGCCAAAGTCGCAGTAAAATCGCCTTGATCCAGAGCAACACGATCGAGGGTTTCGAGCTGGTAAGACGGAGAAGCAAGGGGCGATCGTCGCAGCAGTAGGGAAGAGCCTGATGCTGAATCCGACTCAGACGGATTTGGTGGAGCGAGTTTCAGAGATACGGCCTCAGTCATCAATGCCTCAGAAATGCCTCAGTTGATACTCTTTAATCCTAGTCGCAAGCACTTTATCCTAGCCGCAAGCCCTGCTGGAATTTTGCACAGCCCGATCCCTACCCTCTCAAGCAGTGCGGGGGATATTATTTTTGCGGCAGCAAA
>DATNQR010000420.1:0-5210 GCA_036703905.1 Thermosynechococcaceae cyanobacterium | reverse complement strand
GTCGTAGCCTTGGCGGTGGCGCTTTTGGGAGGCTGGTACTTCACGATCGGGTTTGGCGTTCTGGTCTATTTGGGGCAGTTAGAGTACTTCCAACTGGCCAAGGCTAAGGGCATTCTCCCAGCCACTAAGACCACCCTGGTCGTCAGTCAGATTTTGCTGGTAGTTTCCAATCTGTCGCCCTCTTTGGCAGACGCAATCTTTCCAGTAGCAGGGACGTTCATCTGCTTCTATCTACTGTTTCAGCCCAAGTTCGCCACGATCGCCGACATTTCTGCCTCAATCATGGGGCTGTTCTATGGCGGCTACCTGCCGAGCTACTGGGTGCGGCTGCGATCGTTGGGGCAACTTGAAGCCAGCAACTTGCCCCTTGATGGCTATTTCCCCACCCACTGGTCAGGTCTGCTGGCGTTGCCCCCCGGTCTGAGCACAACACTGCTGGCTTTCAGCTGCATTTGGGCCGCCGACATTGGCGCATACTTCATCGGTAAATCCTTCGGGCGCACTCGCCTCTCGGACATCAGCCCTAAGAAAACTGTCGAAGGAGCCGTATTTGGAGTGTCCGCTAGCGTTGCTGTAGCGATTCTTGGCTCCTGGGCCCTGAAATGGGCAGGTTGGCCCATCACGGGAGCAGCTTTGGGACTGCTGATTGGTCTTGCTAGTTTGCTGGGCGACCTCACCGAGTCGATGATGAAACGAGATGCGGGCGTGAAGGATTCTGGACAGTTGATCCCTGGTCATGGCGGCATCCTCGATCGAGCTGATAGCTACGTCTTCACTGCCCCGATCGTCTATTACTTTGTGATTCTGCTGCTGCCGCTACTGCCCAAGTGAGTTATGAGTGAAATGATCTCAGTTTTGGTAGTCAGGGCGGGAAGACTGGGAAAACAGGGTCATTTTACGATAGAAATAAGCTATGGGAATGATTCAAAAATCTTTAGTTTAGAGAGGGTCTTGTTATGGACTGGCGTATTCTGCTTGTGGTGCTTCCCCTTGCCCTTGCCCTCGGTTGGGTGTTCAAGAACATTGGTCAGGATGCTCTGAAGCAAGGCAAGAGTTTCATCGAAAAGTAGCCTTATCCAAGAGCAGTTCTGTAGGGACTGCTGAATTAGGTCGAGATTGCTGACTTAACTTGAACCGATCGCCTCTGCAACCAGGGCGATCGGTTCTGTTTTGGCGGCGATCGCGGCACGATTGCTCTGACATAATGGGGAGTGCCTTTCGACCCGCCACCCATGACAGACACCACGCTTCCGCCTTTGATCCAGCAGATGCAGCAGCCAGAGTTTTATCCTCATGCTGTAACTGAGCCGATCGACTTGATCCAAACCCATGTCTCCTATGTGTTGCTGACCGGGGATTATGTCTACAAAGTCAAGAAGCCCGTCAATTTTGGCTTTCTGGACTTTTCCAGCCTAGAAAAACGGCAAAACTTCTGTGAAGAGGAACTACGGCTGAACCAACGAGGGGCGGCGGGGTTATATCTAGGAGTGATTCCTTTAACACAAGCGGGCGAAGCATTTCGGTTAGGCGGTGATGGGGCAGTAGTGGAGTTCTGCGTCAAAATGCGTCAGTTCCCTCAATCGGCGCTGTTTACTGAACTGTTCGATCGCGGTGACCTCACAGAGGAATTGCTGCAACGGCTGGCCAAAACCCTGGCAGAGTTCCATGCCAAAGCCGAGATTACCGATGAAGTTCGCAGCTACGGGGAAGTGGAAGCGGTGAAGCTGGCGATCGATGAAAACTATGCCCAAACTGCAAAATACATCGGCATCGCCCAAACGCAGCAGCACTTCGACGAGACAAAGCAGTATACCGATCGATTGTTTTTGGAACAGGCTGATTTGTTCAGTCAGCGCATTGCGGACAATTGGGTTCGGGAGTGCCATGGCGATGTGCATCTACGCAACATTGCCCTCTGGAACGACGAGATTTTGCTGTTCGACTGCATCGAGTTCAACAAGCCGTTCCGGTTTGTCGATGTGATGTTCGATGCGGCGTATATTGTCATGGATCTGGACGTGCGCGATCGTCGCGACCTCAGCAACGCTTTTCTGAACGCCTATGTGGAGCAAACGGGCGATTGGGCTGGGCTGCAAGTCCTGCCCCTCTACGTTAGCCGTCAGTCCTACGTCCGGGCTAAGGTTACATCTTTCTTGCTGGACGATCCCTCCGTACCGGAATCAGTGAAGCAGGAAGCCGCCCAAACTGCTGGTCAATACTATCGTCTGGCGTGGGAATACACCCAGCCCAGACAGGGGAAGCTGATCTTGATGGCGGGACTGTCTGGTTCGGGCAAAAGCACCGTGGCGCGGCAGTTCGCTCGACAACACGGCGCGATCCAGATTCGATCGGATGCCGTCCGCAAGCACCTAGCAGGAGTCGCGCTGAGCGCTAAAGGCGGAGATGATCTTTACACTCCAGAGATGACTGAGCGCACCTATAGTCGCCTGCTGGAACTGGGGACAAACCTAGCAGCACAGGGCTACACCGTGATTCTAGATGCTAAGTACGATCGCGCTACCCACCGTCAAGCTGCGATCGCCCAAGCTCAAGCCCACCAGATTCCACTCCAAATTCTCCACTGCACTGCACCTCTGGAAGTGCTGCAAGCTCGCATTCAGCAGCGCCAGAACGATATATCTGATGTCACTGCGGCGATCGTGGCCCATCAGGCAATGGAACCGTTCAGCGCTGAGGAGCAAGCCTTAGTACAGACGATCGACACTGCTCAATAGACAAAGCACAGATCCGCGCCTCAGAGATGCGGACGTGTGCTTTGTAATTATGAGCATCAGCTCAGACTTGGATAGGAGGGGTTGTGGAGGCGATTTCGGTAGGACAGTTAGACTGGTTTGGCAGTCCGCGGCCCAGTGTCTCCTACTGCCTTCGCTACTTCAATGCCATTTTCCTCTAGAATCACCACTGGTTCACCGCCCCCGTTGTTGACCACGATGCGCTTAACCAAAACTTGACCATTGGACAGACGCTGACCCGTGCTGACATAGCGACTGGCGGGTTCGTTGGGGGCTTTGATGATTGCCTGAGGCACACCACCCACCTGCACCACTCCCGTCACTTGGATCTCGTTGGCTAGGTCTGCTGAGGGAAGTGGGGGCAACGCAGCGATCGAGGGCGGAGCGGGAGCGATCGAGGGCGGTCGGTTGGCAGGACGGGGAGAGTTGAGAGGCACGCTACCCGGTCGCACACCGGAATTAGACGGGAAGGGGCTGCTAGGACGGGGTGGGGCGCTGGCTCTGGAAGGAGTGGACGTAGGCGATGAGGAACCCCCAGGAGCGCTGGCAGTCGTGGTCGTTGTTGTCGTCGGTGTCGCTGTGATAGTGGCGGCAGGCGGAACCGACTTGAATGGATCACGCTGGGTTTTGGTGGCCTGAATGCCTGCTTGCACTTGCTTTGCCCGCTCTTCACCGTTGGTGGATTGAATCAATCCCGGAATCGCACCAGGAGGAGGCGGCAGCTTTTGGTTCACTGTTGGCTGGTTGAAGTTCTGAGTGGCTGGCTTCTTAGCAACGGGAACGGGGCTAGGAGAGGGGGCCGTGGTGGTGGACTCTGAAGAACAACCTGTGGCAGCGAGGGCGATCGCTCCGGCTAATGCCACCCATATCCGTTGACGCATGATCCCAACCCCTCCAAGTGCTTTCCTCTACCATAGCTTCCAGCTAACGAAATTATGCTGGTAATTCCAGTGATTTCTTCAGAAAGTTGCAGTATTCGTTGTTGCTTGAGTGAAATATTTCGTCTCAAAATCTACGAGTTTCGCTTCAGAAGCGGTTTGAAAAAATGGGTGACAGACTCCACAAGTAGTGGCTTCGGTTAGATAGTACCTCAAGGGTCAGATCCCCAATTTGACTGAAGAAGCTGAGGATCTGACTGAACTCTTCAGTTAGACAAATCTACGTCCAGTAAAGCATCTGAGCTTGAGGAAACCGACGCTGAATCGCTTGCTCAAAGAAGTGGCGCAGTGACTTCATTGTGTTGGAGTCGTAGACGTATTTTGTGCCGCCGAACTTATTGCGCTTGACAACGCGATCGGCTTCGTCCATTTCTAGCTTGCTGTTGGGATACCAGCTTTGCAGCACATCCTTGGAGCCAGGAGTAAAGCGGTGAGAAATTAACTCAAAGGTGAGGTCGCAGTCGAAGTCTAGGGCTGTCTCGATCGCGTCGAACAGCTGCGTGTAGTGATCCGGCCAGTCCTCGATCGGCATAATCGGTGCAATCACCAGACCCACAGGATAACCACCGCCCCCCTGCGATCGAGGCAGAGCCAGCTTGCGGATTGCTTGGAGCCGCGCCGCCACTAAGGCTGTGCCGCCCTCAAGCTGCCGGGATACGGGAGCCGCATTGACGCTGAAGCGAGCGCGAGTGTGGCCTTTATGGGGCAGATCCAGCAGGTGATCAACTCCATCAAACTTGGATACCCAGCGCAAATAGCCGTCTTCACGAGTCCCAAAGTAGCGGATGCACTGGGCTAGACTCCCCGTCAGATGCTCGATGCCCAAGGGATCGGTGTAGCAACTAACTTCGTAGCTAGTAGACTGACCAGCCCGCTCGTAGGCGGCCAGGTTCCCCAGAATCTGCGGCAGATTGGCAAAGGCTCGAATCACGGGCGGCCCCTGTAAGCTACCCGCCAGGTAGCAGTATTGGCAGTGGGCTGGGCAACCCTCGGCCAGGTGAAACTGCCAGTCGGCTGATGGCGGAATCGGACTCAGCTTGAAGTGGCTGGGCGGTGCAGTGACAACTGCCAGGGTTCGCTTGGCGATCGCATAGGTTTCGCGATCGTCTTCGCCCCGCAGTCCGGTCAGGCGGTTGCGCGGCATCTCTTCGATTGGCAAATCCAGCGCTTGGACTCGCTGAAGGATCTGCTGTCCCCACGGCTCCTCTAGAGCGGCTGGAGTGAAGAGAACCCGCTCAGGCATCCACAGGCGTGAGGGAGTGGAGGCAGTGGGGGCAGCGATTGAAGTCTGAAGGGTGGCTGAGGTGTTTGTCATCCCTTAATAATAGAGATGGAGACGATCGCTGAATCACCGACTCCGGGGGGATTTCACCCCTGTTTTATCCCAGTCTACCGAACGATTTGATTCACCTATCAGCATCACCGTAAGTCCCATGAAATTGCTGGTAGCACTGGGCAACATAAGCTACGTAGCGCTGCTGAAAAACCTGGGGACTGAAGCTGAGGGCGTGCGATCGAG
>DATNQR010000419.1:0-5819 GCA_036703905.1 Thermosynechococcaceae cyanobacterium | reverse complement strand
GTTTGTGGAGGCGCGGATGTAGCAGAGACGGCCCGCCAACTCATCCCCCAGTTACTCAAGCGAGGTTACAGGCTAATCACTGTAGACCAACTTTGGGGCGATCGCGCTGCCAGGATCGCCTCTTGAGTTGCTCCAGGGTGTGTCATCACTACTTGGCAAGAGCAGCATGGTCATTGTTTACTTGCGCTGTAGAGAAGGGAGCGATCGTTCTTCCTCTCCTCGCGATCGCAGCTACTCTACCCCTGCCTGTAGAAAAAGCCATAGTGACAGATAACAATCCAAAACCTCGGACTTATCCTGCAAAAGTTTTGGATAACTCCCAAAAACAAAGCTCTTATCCAGCAGATCCGACGGACAATATTCGATTCAGCAGGACTTATCTATCAGATTTGATGCTGAATACATAGTTCGGCGCTATCCGCAGAAACCTAGATTCTAGGAGTAACAATGTCCATAGATGCGGCTTTAGAACACGTGATCAACAGAACTGCTCTAATTGAGAACATCCTCAATCAGGTGATCCAAGCCCATCTTCAACCACGCAATGAAGCCTTTCAATTCTTCTGGGACGTACTTATGGATAGCTCGATCTTGCCGCTTGGCTCGAAAGTAAAGGTCGCGATGGCAATCTCCCAAGAGTCAGGCTTCAAGCTCGATCAAACTGTTCTCCATACGGTCATTTCTTTGCGGAACGCGTTTGCCCACCATGACACAAAAGCGCATCCTGAGTTCATTGTAGGCAAGACGTCGGATGCCGATCAATTCCGTTACACTCTTCAAGTTATAAGCAATTCGGGTCGAATTACTCGGAAAGGAAGGGCTGAAGCTCTAGCCGAATTCGATGAGGCATATGCAAAGGCAAAGGAATCATTAAAAGCACTCCTTACTGCTATTAGCGCTTCCAACGCAGAAGACTCGCCATCCAACTAGCTATAACGTGCTTAGTCAAACGCCGCGCCGAACAACCGCATGCAGCCGACCCGCCCCAGCACGCTTTTTATCCGTGTAGAAACATCGGGCGGCTGATGCGGGGCGTTAGGCTATTTTTATTTCTGAAGATTCAAGGTACTTTGTGATTGGAAAATTGATCGCCCAGTCTCTCTAGCCTACGGAGAGACTGAGCGATCGTGATCCCTCGCGCTCTAGCGATTCGTCAGGCGGGTGAGAACCTGGTTCGATCGGCTCACAAAGGATGTCATGCCCTCGGCATCGAAGCCCTTCTGGGCCATCAAAGCTAGGTCGTACACCTGCTGGCAGATCAGATTGGTCAGTTGGGCTGAGGGAGATTGACCGCCATCAGACTGGACGATCGTGCCCTGGCTGAGGCTGACAAGATTCTGAATCAACGGGTGCGCCGTGTTGACCAGCAGAATGTGCTCTTCTGGAAACTGCACAGCCTGTTGCTGCATCATGGCGGTCATTTCTTGGATACGACGCAGGTGCTCCGGCAGCAGCACCATTGCCGGGGGCGCTGCCTCAGAGTCGGTTTTCAGAGCCTCAGTGCGGATGGTCAGCTTGGGCTTGTTCAGCGCCTGCTGGAACAAATCTTTGATCTGTTCACTGCGGGTTTTGTTGGTGCTGGGATCGACGATTTCGGCTTCTTTTTCTTTGTTGATCAGGGTTTCGTCTAGCTCGGCATCCACCCGCGCAAACTTGACGCTGGAATGCTCCCGCTCCAAGAAGCTGACGAAGTGCGTGTCGATGAAGGAGTCCATGAACAGCACTTCCAACCCCTGCTGCTTGTGCAGTTCCACATAGGTTGCCTGGGCCACTTCATCAGAGCAATAGAAGACGCGATTTTCGTGCCGCTCTTTGTTGCGCTCCAGATATTCCTTCAGCGTGGTGTAGGATTTGCCATCCAACGTGCTGCTAGATTTCTGGCTTGTGTCTTGCCACACGTCGCCTTCAGCAGTTTGAACTTCCACGGTGGGCGCGTCGGATTTGACGTTCAGATCGGCTGTGGTGCGGAAGATCAGAATGTCTTCAACCTGCTTCTTGAACTTATCGTCGTTGAGGGAACCGAACTTGATGAACGTGCCCAGATCTTGCCAGCCGCGAATGTATTCTGCCCGGTCGTCCCGGTACAGTTCCTTCAGCCGATCGCCGACCTTCTTAGCAATGTAGTTGGCGATCTGGCGCACGGTGCGATCGTTTTGCAAGAAGCTGCGGGAGACGTTGAGCGGAATATCCACGCTGTCGATCACGCCGCGCAGAGGCAGTAGAAACTTGGGAATGACTTCCTCGCAGTTGTCGCTGACGAAAACTTGGTTGCAGAACAGCTTGATCTGCCCTTTCGTCACGTCCACATCCGGCTTCAGCTTGGGGAAGTAGAGAATGCCATTGACCACAAACGGGTAGTCAGTGTTGAGGTGCACCCACAGCAACGGCTCCTCTTGGTAAGGGTAGAGGTAGCGGTAGAACTCCAGGTAATCCTCTTTGGTCAAGCCACTAGGGGATTCTTTCCAAGGCGCTTTCTGGCGATTGATTTGCTCCAAAGGTTGCGCTTCTGAAGATGTCTCTGAATCTGATGTCTCTGAATCCGCTGCTTCTGTGGCGGTTTCTCCCTCTTCAGGCAATTTGGGTTCCTCCTTCACCTCCAAGCGGATGGGGAAGGGCATGAAGTCGCAGTAGGTTTTGATCAGTTGTCGGACGCGGTAGGGTTCGAGATATTCCTGCTCTTCGTCTTGAATGTGAAGGGTGATGGTAGTTCCGCGATCGCGCCGATGGCCCTCGCTTAGCTCAAACTCGGTAGATCCGTCACACGACCAGTGAACGGCCGCCGCGCCAGCCTGGTAGGACAGAGTATCGATCTCGACTCGTGCTGCCACCATGAAGGAGGAGTAGAAGCCCAATCCGAAGTGACCAATGATTTGCTGGTCGCCTGCCGCTTTGTATTTCTCGACAAATTCTTCAGCGCTGGAGAAGGCAACCTGGTTGATGTATTTTTTGACTTCTTCGCCAGTCATGCCGATGCCCATGTCAGCGATCGCCAGGGTTTTGGCAGCTTTATCCAGGGTAATTATGATCTCCGGTTCACCGATTTCTCCAGAAAACTCGCCAGAGTGGGCCACCATTTTCAGCTTTTGGGTAGCATCCACCGCGTTCGAGATCAGTTCTCTCAGGAAGATCTCGTGGTCGGAGTAGAGCCATTTTTTGATGATTGGGAAAATACTTTCAGTGTGAATACTGATGTTGCCTTTTTCCAGAATGGTCGTCATGGGTCTACGGGTGTGAAGGGAATAGAGGATCGAGATTATTGTCTACGATCGCTCCTATTCTAGGTCAGTTGCAGGAGCCGTTCTCTGGAGTGCGGATTTCCCTACTCTGAAAGTGTTTGGGCAACGGGGTCGCTATCCCTGCTGACGCAGAATCTTTCGAGTACTTCTGGGGGAGCAAGGAGTTTTCGGTTATAACGGAGCAAAATTGCGAAGGATAATGAAAAAAGTAACCCTGTTTCTGGCATCGTCCTCGGAGTTGAATGACGATCGACAGCAGTTTGAGATTTTTATTTACCGTAAGTGCAAAGCTTGGTTTGATCGAGGCATCTTTTTGCATCTAGAGATTTGGGAAGATTTTCTGGATGCGATGGCGGTGGGGGGATTGCAGAGCGAGTATAACCAGACGCTCAAGTCCTGCGACATCTTTGTGCTACTGGCATTCAACAAGGTAGGCAAGTACACGGCTGAGGAGTTTGGGCAGGCGTTTGGGCAATTTTCGACAACGCAGAAGCCGTTTATTTTTACCTACTTCAAGACTCCTGCTACGACCCAAAACCGGGATGATCTCCAGAGTCTGTGGGCATTTGAGGACAAGCTGAAGGAGTTGCACCACTACAAAACGGAGTATCGGACGATCGAGGGGTTGCGCGAACACTTTGGCAACCAACTCGACAAGCTGGCGGCCACAACCTTCCTGGAATTGCTGCCTGATCCTGGGAAAGAGAAGGAGGGGGCTGCGAAAATCTACAACATCGGCACGATCGGTCAGGCGCGGTTTGACTAGGACCTTAGGGCAGCATGACAGAAACCAAAACCTACAACATCGGCAATATCGAAACTGCCCAATTCTTCTATCAATCCCTGGACTATCAGGCGTTGATGGAGCGGATGGCTGAGAAGCAGGAGATGGTGCAATATCTGCAAGAGACGGGCAAGACCGATCGGGCTTTGAAGGCGGCAGCGGAGCTAGAGGAACTGCAACAGCAAAGGGAGCAATTTAAGCAAAATGTCTTGTCGCTGTATGAGACTTTTACCAAGATTGCAATTGACACCGAACGGTTGGCCCAGGCAAAGGCTCACTTTGACCGAGGTGAGTTTCGGGAAGCGGATGCGATTCTGAATGCGGCGGAGATGACGCGCGACCTGAACCAACTGCTGGAGCGAGATCAGCAGCTTGACCAGGAAAAAGCCGAAAATGCCCAACACCGCACCCAGATTGCCAATGAGTTTCTGATTAAAGCTCGCCTGTGGGCCACTTTTTATGAGCAACCGAACCGCTTTGAGCAGAGTTGCGACTATTTTGAAGCCGCGTTGCGGGCAGCCAGAATACCCGAAACGGTCTTTGAGTATGCTGTTTTCCTGCAAGAACATTACTGCTTTGACCCGGCAAAACTGCTCTACGAAGAAGCATTGGAGACCTATCGCAGCCTGGCCGCTGAAAACCCCCGCACCTATTTGCCCGATGTGGCAAGAATCCTGAATAATTTGGCGATTTTGCAACAGGAGCAGAACGACTATGGACAGGCGCTGGACAACTTTGCCGAAGCATTGGAGACCTATCGCAGCCTGGCCGCTAAAAACCCCCGCACCTATTTGCCCGATGTGGCAAGAATCCTGAACAATTTGGCGAGTTTGCAGAAGGCGCAGAACAACTATGGACAGGCGCTGGACAATTATACAGAGGCATTGAAGATTAAACGCAGCCTGGCTACCGAGAACCCCCGCACCTATTTGCCTACTGTGGCAACGACCTTGAACAATTTGGCGATTTTGCAGCAGAAGCAAAACGACTATGGACAGGCACTGGGCAGTTTTGCCGAAGCATTGGAGATTAGACGCAGCCTGGCCACCGAGAACCCCCGCACCTATTTGCCCGATGTGGCAATGTCCTTGGTAAATCTCAGTATTTTCTATTTGCAAGCTGTCCCTGACCTAGAACGGTCAATTACCCTGGCTACAGAAGTGCTAGAGATTGCCCAGCAGTTTCAGCAGGTTCCGATGGTGCAACGCTGTGCAGAAATTGCAATTCAGGTTCTACAGGCCAATGGGGTAGAGGTGGAACCGTAAGATAGTCCCAGCACCACCGCCAACACCCCACAAAACTACCGCCCCCGCGACCCCAAAATAGCCTGGGCCTGATCTCAACCGAGTCAGCGTGCCGCCCTGCAAGCGTTTTCTCTGGGCGATCGACCGGATTACACTGAAAGCACTCTCTTTGATCCTCAAAACCATGCTCCTTAGCGACCAACCCACCGCGATCGCCCCGATTGGTGAAAAGCGCATCACCCTGAGAAATCTGGACTGGCAGAAATACCAACAGATGCGCCAGCTCCTGGGCGATCGCACCTCTGCCCGCCTCACCTACGATCGGGGAACCCTCGAAATCACCATGCCTCTCGAAGAACACGAAACGACAGCCAGACTGATCGAACGCTTTATTCTGATCCTGGTGTTTGAACTGGGGCTGAAAATGAAAACGATGGGGTCAACGACGTTGAATCGGGAAGACCTCGATCGGGGCGCAGAACCCGACAACTGCTATTACATTCAAAACCAACCCAAGGTAGCCGGACGGAGAGTAAACCTCGCCACCGATCCGCC
>DATNQR010000418.1:0-18314 GCA_036703905.1 Thermosynechococcaceae cyanobacterium | reverse complement strand
CTGTTGTCTCAGGTAGAAAATGCGCCACGATTGCCAGCAGTTGAACAGAAATTACGCAATGGGTTTCGAGCCTTTTCCAGAACTCCTGAACCGGCCCTAAGCTAACCGTCCCTCTGCTTCAAACACCCATAGAACTAATCCCTTAGGCGTTTGAGTCAGGATACTGATGTTACCGTGCTGGGTCAACCGCTCCCAACCTCGCAGGGCAGATTCCAGATCCAAGTAGAACCGGACGTAGCTGTAGAGCCGATCGGCGTAGACAAGTCCGCCGATCGGCTTTGGCTCATCCGGTAGCCAGATATGACACGACTTGACCGATCGTCGCTCCAGAACTAGCGGCACATGCGTTGAGCTATCCATCATAGATTCATGATGAGCGAGGCAAGGCTGAGAGGAGTAGTGCTGAAAAAGAAATGCCGGAAAAGCAAGAACCCTTCACTAATCTACACAAAGTCTGCGATTCCACCCAACATCAGAAGGCAATGAATTTCTCCGATCGCACTTGGTCGAGTTCTGCGCCCAGCGCCAGGACTGCGGTGTGGATCTGCTCAGTGCGATCGCCCACCGCGCAGATCTCCACGTTCATCTCTCGCAGTTCCAGTCCCAAGCTTGCCAGCGTTTCTTCTGGAGCGATCGCAGGGTGATAGTGAAATCGGGCCCAAGAGTGCGCTAGCGATCGCCAATGTTCCTGGTAAGGCAAAGCGGCAGGCGTTTCGGGATTTGCCTGGAGCAGCCAGACTGGATGCTGGAACCCCGACTCATGCAGCCAGTCGATCTGACTTTTGAGCGGAGCAATGCCAGAACCTTCAGCGATATATAGCCGGGGACGATCGGGCAGGGTTTTCAGCGTCATCAATCCATAGGGCGCACGGACTCGTAGACTTTGCCCCACTTGCAACTCGTGCATCAAGCTTGAACTCCAGCCAACGCGGGAAATGCAAAGCTCCACTTCGGGACATTGGGATGGAGAAGAAGCGATCGAATAAATTTTGGTGAAGGTGCGGCCGTCTCGCTCAAACTTCGTCCACACCGACTGTCCTGGCAGAAACCGAAACTCATCCCCCTCCAGCCGCAGCCGTAAAGCCTTAATCGTCGGGGTAAGCAGAACTGATGACTGCACCGTCGCCCCATAATCTGCGGTGGGCGATCGGCGCAATTCCAAACTTTGCATGATCTTTCCTTTGCCTGTGGGTCGCAGGCGATCGAGTGTTTAATCAAGGTATCTATGCTTCCGGCAGGTGTTCTGACTGGGAGAGCTTGAGTTCTTTGGAACTCCCTCTCTTTCACAGTTGCGCCACAGCGTCGGATTTTCACCGATCTTTCCCCACCGGAAGCGGCTCGGATATTGTAGCTCGATCGAGGCAAACCTCAGGCGAGACGAAGGGAATCATTGCTTCTGTAGCTATGGCTATTACAGTGAGGGATAGATCCTGAAGAAAGGTAAGTTTGCTCATCTATATCAAGTGGGTTCTTCAATGGGAAGATTGTCCAGAATCAGACTTGAACGTAAATTAAACTGGCAACCTAAAAAGCTAGAACCTTTCATGCCTACCTCGCTTGAGCAACAAATTCAGCAGTTCTACGACGCTTCCTCCGGTTTGTGGGAGCAGGTGTGGGGTGAGCATATGCACCACGGCTACTATGGGGCCGATGGGCAACAACCCAAAGAGCGGCGGCAAGCCCAGATTGACCTGATCGAGGAACTGCTGCGCTGGGCCGAAGTGGAGCAAGTCGATCAGGTCTTAGATGTAGGCTGTGGCATTGGCGGCAGTTCACTGTATCTGGCTCAGAAATTCAACGCGATCGCTACGGGCATCACCCTCAGCCCCGTGCAGGCGAACCGGGCCAGAGAGCGGGCAGAAGCGGCGGGATTGGCCACGGGCAGACCTGCGGCAGCGTTTCAGGTGGCTAACGCTCTGGCGATGCCGTTTGCGGATGATTCCTTCGATTTCGTCTGGTCGCTGGAGAGCGGCGAACATATGCCGGACAAGACTCAGTTCCTGCGAGAGTGCTACCGTGTCCTCAAGCCAGGCGGCAAATTTTTGATGGTTACATGGTGTCATCGCCCGATCGACCAGCAACCCCTTACCACTGACGAGCGTAAACATTTAGAAGATATCTATCGGGTCTACTGCCTGCCCTACGTGATCTCGCTGCCGGAGTATGCAGCGATCGCCCAAACCCTCGGCTTCCAAAATCTCCGTACCGCAGACTGGTCAACTGCCGTCGCCCCTTTCTGGAACGTGGTGATCGATTCTGCTTTCACCTGGGAGTCAGTTCTAGGGCTTTTGCAGTCAGGTTGGACAACGATTCAAGCGGCACTGTCTCTAGGACTGATGCAGCGTGGGTACGATCGTGGCCTGGTGAAGTTCGGCTTACTGCACGGTATAAAGTAACGGTTGGGAGGATGGGAGGTTTCTTTCTTCGATCGGCAACAAATTAGAGAAGCTCAGAGTCTCTAGTTTCAGGTAGCAGAAAAGTTTCCCTCGTTAGAAAGCAACCTGGGAAGCAAATCATCGATTTTTCTGCCGGAAGTCCAGGTTTCTCAGCGAAAATCTTGTTCAGGAACCTTAAAGCTTCCCCAGAGTCATTAAAGCTAAAGCGTAGTCGATACAACTTTCGGAGAGTCTCACAATGTCACATTCAGCTTGGAAATCGGGCACAGCCGTTCTGATTGCCCTCGGAATCACTTCTGGAGCCGTTGCGCCAATGATTGCGCCCGCTCCTAGCTTTGCTCAATCTTCCTTCCCCGATGTTCCTTCCAACTACTGGGCCGCCGGCTTTATTCAAGAGTTGGTGAACCGTGGCGTGATCGCTGGCTTCCCCGATGGCTCCTTCCGTCCAGAGGAACCCGTCACCCGCGCCCAGTATGCGTCTATGGTTCGCAAGGCTTTCCCTAAGAGCCCCATTCGTAGCGGTGTCCAGTTTGTTGATGTTCCTTCTAACTACTGGGCCGCTTCTGCCATTCAAGAAGCCTATTCCACGGGCTTTCTGGCAGGCTATCCGGGCAATGTCTTCCGTCCAGGCGAAAACATTCCCCGCGCTCAGGTGTTGGTGTCCCTCTCCAATGGCTTGAACTACGCCACCACAGGACAGGTAGACTCCGTGCTGCTGGCCTACAACGATGCTGCTAACATCCCTGGATATGCCCGCCCCAGCATTGCGGCAGCCACCGAGAAGCGCATTGTCGTCAACTATCCTGATGTCAGCACTCTAGCCCCCAACCAGGTGGCCACCAGAGCAGAAGTAGCTGCATTCATCTATCAGGCGCTGGTGAGTCAGGGTCAGGTAGCGGGCATCTCCTCGCCCTACATTGTGGGCCAGGCTCCTACACCGCAGCCCCAAGCAGTTCGGATTCCGGCAGGAGCTTCCATTCCTGTCAGATCGGATAATGCTGAAAGGATTCTGCTGGCGAAGAACGAAACCAACCCCACTCCCTTCACCCTGAAAGTGGCCCAGAACATTGTCAACTCCAGAGGCGATGTGCTGATTCCCGCAGGCAGCTTGGTGAACGGGGAACTACGCGTGAACGATGGAGCAGCCAAGTTCTTCGGCAATCAGCTTGTGTTGCCTAACGGTCGGCAGTTGCAGGTGAACGCAACCTCCAATGCCATTAGCACCACCGAGTCGATTCGCCAGGGAACTTCTCTGGGTAAGGTATTGACGGGAGCAGTGCTGGGCAGTGCGGCGGCGGCAGGTGTTGCTGGCGTGACGGGCGATCGCACCATCAAGGCAGGCGAAGTGCTGATTGGAACAGGCGTAGGCGCGATCGCAGGAGCCATCCTCAACGGGCGACTGGATTTGATCAGCGTCAACCCCAACACCGATCTCAATCTGACCCTAAACTCTGATTTGGTGATCGGCCAATAGTCCTAACAGTAAGAGGATGAGATAGGGGAGCGATCGAGCAGTTCGATCGCTCCCCTATTCTTGTAGGAGTGAGCCTTAGCAAAAGGGGCATTTTCTTGAGAAACCGATGGATTTTGGTACTCTGTGCTTGCTGCGTGGGTTTGTGGGTCTGGTTTCCCACCCAGGCAAAAGCCCCCAGCGTGAACTCAGCGGTGATCGTGACTCGTCCTGGTTCAACCCAACGGCTCGATCCCTCAACACTCCTGAAGCGAGTAGCCCAGTCCAATGTTGTGTATTTGGGAGAAACCCACGATCGTCCCGAAGACCACGCAGCGCAGTTAGAGATTCTGCAAGCGCTATTGCGGCTCCGACCCCGCCTGGTAATCGGGATGGAGATGTTTCAGAAACCCTACCAGGGAGCGATCGATGGCTACCTGACCGGCAACCTCACGGAGGCAGAACTGCAAGCCCAGAGCCAGTATGCCCAGCGCTGGGGTTTTCCGTGGGAGTTCTACGCACCGATTATGCGCTTTGCGAAGGAGCGTCAACTGCCTGTGCTGGCGCTCAATACGCCCAGAGAAGTGACGCGCAAGGCTGCCAGAACAGGTCTGGAAAGTTTAACAACCGAAGAGCGCCAGTCCATTCCGCCTCTGCAAGAGATTGTGGTTGGCCCTGACCGCTACCGCGATCGACTGCGGCAAATCTACACTACCGGCCACCAGGGGAAAGGCAACAATCAGGGATTCGATCGCTTCTTCCAGGCACAGGTGCTTTGGGATGAGACAATGGCGGAGCGGATTGCCCAGAGCTTGCGGCAAAACCCCAAGGCGCTGGTAGTAGTGCTGGTGGGCCAAGGACATTTACTCTACGGAGAAGGCATTCCCGATCGGGTCAAGCGCCGTATCCCGACTGTGACCCAATTCTCTGTGCTGCTGAATCCGGCTCTGGAGTTGCGCCAGGAGCAGAAAGTCGCTGACTACTTTTGGGATTCCGTGGGCAGTAAGTAGACCGCGCCAGAGATCAGCGTTAGGGCAACGGCAAGCCAGAAAGCAGCTAGGACAGAAAACTGCCAGTTGCTAGAGAGGGGAGCGATGAGTAGAGCGATCGCCGCAATTTGACTCACGGTTTTCAGCTTGCCCCAAAGGTTTGCGCCTTTGATTTCGCTGCTGCCCTGGAGATTGGGATTGACACGCCAGCCTGCGATCGTCAACTCCCGCGCCAAAATCAGAAACACGCCCCAAGCTGGCACTCGTCCCAGTTCCACCAACGCCACCAACGGAGCCAACACCAACAGCTTGTCCACTAAGGGGTCAAGAAACTTTCCCAACTCCGTGATCTGGTTCAGCCTGCGGGCCAGATAGCCATCCAGCCAATCAGTGAGGGCTGCTAGCAAAAACACTCCCACTAAGAGCCAAAGCATCAATGGACTGGGATGACCCCGCAAACCATAAAGCAGCACGGGAACTGCCAGCAGTCGAGAAAGAGTAATCCAGGTGGGTAGGTTCATGGGGCTGGCTAAGGAAGTTGAGAACTCAAAATTGACGATCGCAAAACTGTTAGGGTCATAGCCTCATAAGCTAGGACGAGGCGCAGGGGTGAAGCCCCTCTCTTCAAACCCAATGTCCTAAACTGTCTGTCTACAGCTATGGCTGGTGCCTCTGACAGCACTTCCGATTTTTAATTTTGCCTGTTTCATTCTTTCAGCAATAGACAAATTAGATTAGAAATAGCAGCATAGAAACAGAATTGCTCCTGCGATCGCATGGCCAACCCTCCAAAAGATGTCCTCCCACAACAAATCATGTTCCTATGTTTGGGAGCTGCGTCGTTGCTACTGCTGCACTGGGGTACTGGAGTCAACAACTCTGCCGCCAGTTGGCAGCCGTTGATCGCCTCAGAGGCTCGCCCACCTCAACCCAGCGTTGCTCCTGTCAAGGCCTCTGCCAGCCCGATGCCATCGCGATTGGTTGTGGATCTAAGCGATCGGCGCGTTTATGTTTTCAATCGTGAGCGCCAAGTGGCGAGTTATGCCCTCGCGATCGGGCAGAAAGGCTGGGAAACACCAACTGGAAAGTTTCAGGTAATTCAGATGCAGCAGAATCCCCAATGGGTGCATCCGATTACTGGAGAGGTGGTGCGATCGGGCCCGAAGAATCCCCTAGGCAAGCGCTGGATTGGTTTCTGGACAGACGGCCACGGGCAAATCGGTTTCCACGGCACCTCCCAAGAGCAACTGATCGGTCGGGCGGTTTCCCACGGGTGTCTGCGAATGCGAAATCAGGATGTGGAAGCGCTCTACAAGCAGGTGCAGATTGGTACTCCGATAGTCGTGCGATCGTAAGCGAGATCAGTGCGTCCAGTCAGTGATGCCAGGCTCAAGACATAAGCTTGATCTGCCGCTCCTCTCCCACCTCCCATTCCCACGGTTCCGGGGAAATTTCACCAGACAAGTCCGATCGCCCCTGAGCATCCTCCCCACTATTTTTGGCAGGACGATCGCAGTGGAGCAAAGCTAGTCGCCGCCGACTGTGAACGGCTAAGAGGTGGGGATTGAGCTGTAGGGCTTTGTCATAGCTGGCAACGGCGGCTGTATAGTTCCCCACATGGCTGAGGGCATCCCCCCGACTGCACCAGGCCGGGTAGAAGCGGGGGTTAAGCTCCAAAGCCCGTTCGTGGCTGACGATCGCCTCCTGACTTTGACCCACATGGCCGAGGGCGATTCCCCGTCCATGCCACGCTTCATACAGGTTGGACTGATGCTGCAACGCCTGGTCATAGCAAGTGACTGCATCGGCATATCGCCCCAGCTTTCGGCAGGCGTTGCCCCGATGTAACCATACTTTGGCAGCGTTGGGCTGGAGTTCCAGTGCTTTGATATAGCGATCGATTGCCTCGGAGTATCGGCCGGCTTTATGGAGGGCGCGACCCCAATTAAACCAGGCATGGGGCAAATCAGCTTTCTGCGCTAGAGCCTGCTGATAGCTGGCTTCTGCCTCGTCATAGCGCCCCAGAGCCTCCAGGGAATTACCCCGGTTATACCAGGCTTCGTATAGCAATGGATTGAGTTTCAGCGCTCGATCGTAGCTGCAGATCGCGGCTTCGTAGCGCTCCAGTTTTTGTAGCACATTGCCCTGGTTGTACCAAGCTTCGTGCCAGTCGGATTTGATACGGAGGAGATGATCGTAGCTTTTCAGAGCTTCTTCATCTTGACCCAGTAGATGCTGCGTGTTGGCTCGGTTGTACCAAGCGTAGGAATAGTGGGGACGATGGACGATCGCTTGGTCATAGCTGACAATGGCGGCCTCATACTGTCCCTGCTGGCACAGCACCAACCCCCGGTTGTACCAGGACTTTGCGTAGTCTGGCTCTAGCTCTAGTGCGCGATCGTAACTTTGCAGGGCCCCTGAACGATCGCCTAGGCGATTAAGGGCGTTGCCCCGATTGTGCCAGGCCTGATGGTATTCCGGTTGAAGCTGTAGGGCGCGGTCATAGCTGGCGATCGCGGCTTCATAGCGCTTTAGACTGAACAAGGCCATGCCGCAATAGTTGTGGATTTTTGGCTGCGGCTCAAGATGACTGGCCTGGTTAAAGCTAGCCACTGCATCTTCATACTGTCCGAGTTCGTAGAGTGCCAGTCCCCGTTCATACCAGGCTTCATATTCGCCTGACTGAGCCTGAAGCGATTGCTCAAAACTGCCGATCGCGTCTTCATAGGCTCCTGATCGGCTCAGTTGTAGCCCTTGCTGCAAGAAATATTCAGCTTCCGTTTCCAACGGACGGGCCATAGACCACCGAGAAAGTGCTGATTTCTATTCTACAGAACCGCTCTACCTCCGTAGGCTTACTCGATCGAGAAGTTGCAGATTAACCAGCTTGGGAAATTCAGTAAAACTCTAAACAGGTCACGGAAACCCCTAGGGTGACGGAGGGAACCAAGCAAGCATGAAGAAATATGTACTTCTCGGGAGAGATGAGATAGGCAGCAATATTTCAGTATCAAGAATACAAACTACTTATAGGAACGTTGCTAATGATGTAGATTTGTGTTGTGGAACGCTAAGCTATCCCTTTGCAGGCGATCCTGTCTTCTTCGACTCCCTTCCTCTATTTATCTGCAACGTCTCAATAAATTCATAGGAGTTAGCTTAAGCCCTAGGGGCCTGATTACCGGGAAATATCTTGGGCAAAACTGAGGCAAGTTGTTCTTGGGAACACCTCTCAACGAGTTGAAGTACTGCAACAAGCCTTTTGGTGCGTATAGAAATTGGATTTGTATAGAGATAAAAGATGAATGGCTAATCCGGGGACTTCTCGATCGCAACGTCTCGCCTGGTTAGAAGGAATCCGCATGGTGGCGGCAGTGTTGCTGCTGCTGTATCATGCCCAACTCCTGTTCACAGGCTATGCCTACACTCCTCAGCCGACAGGCTTGGCGGATAACCTTCAGAAACTGTTAACCCCTGTGGGCGAGTCTGCCAACCGGGGCTTGCTGTATTGGCTGTTTGGCATTCCTACCTGGTTTGGCTTCCAGTTTGTCGATGTATTTGTCCTCATTAGTGGCTTCAGCCTGGTTCTCTCCTTGAAGGGTAAGCCCCTAGAGATTGGTAGCTTTTTGAGGCGACGGTTGTTACGCATTCTGTGGCCGTTGTGGACAGTGGCCTGGCTGGCTTACCCAACTTTGTGGGCGATCGGCACAGCCACCAATAGCTACATTCCCCACGGTTGGCATATTTTTGCAGGTTCGACTTTCCCTCTGGCCTTTGACTATGGCGGTGAACTCCTGCTACCGACGAGTGGCCCGTGGTGGTTCGTCCCTCTGATTCTCAGCTTTGCGGGACTGTTTCCGTTTCTGTGGTATTTGCTCCAGCGCTGGGGCGCTGCAAACTTGCTCCGGGTTAGCCTTGTGCTGACCGTGGCCTACCGCGCTTTGGCGGTCTATCAGTTCGGTGGCCATCCCACCTATGTGATCCTGGCGACTCCTAGCGACTGGCAACCCTTTCTGTTGTTCTTGTCCAAACTCAGCACCTTTGTCTTGGGCATTGTGGTGGGCTGGCGCTACACCCAGGGCAAGGGGCCGGTTTTCTGGCGATCAGAACGGGCTTTGCTGGTGGGGCTTCCCATTTACGCGTTAGGGTTCGTCTGCCAGTTCTATCGATTGGGTTGGGTGTTTGTAGACTTGCTGCTGCCGATCGGGCTAACGCTTCTGAGTATGGTGGTTTTTCGTGCCCTATCCAGGCTCCGATTTACGGAACCTGTGCTTGTATGGTTGGGGGCCCACAGCTACAGCTACTTCCTGATTCATAACTTTGTGGTTGATCGCACAATCAACCTCGTCGTTCGGGACGATTTCTTTCGGTACATCCTGTTGCTCCCTGTCATGGTTGTCGGTACGCTGATTCTGGCGGTGATTGCAGACTACACTTGTCCTTTCCTGCAAAAAGTCGTTGTGGGCTTGCTGCGGGATTTGGACTACGTTCTCACCCGTGCCCCTGTTCTCCAGCGCCGGGCCTGGAGTCCTCAAGTCGGCGACGCAGTGTACTATCAGGGTCAGGTAGGTTGGACAGTCCTCAAGCTGGAGAAACTACTAGACGAGCGAGAGTTCTTTCTATGCCAAGTAAGCGATGGGGAACGATCGCTCTGGGTAAACGAAGATGACCTAGAGCCTGCCGGAATTCTGCCGCAGCAGGGGGAAGTTAGCAGGAATACGCCCTTCTAAGCCATGCTGCACACAACCCGAATGAACTTTAATTTAGTGATGGAGGATGGCTGAAGTGAGGAGGAAGTGGTCGGGCGATCTGCACCAAATGATTTATGCCCATGTTTTGCTAATTGGCATTCCGACGATTTTTTATTACTGCCTGCGGCAGGGAGGCATGGAATTAGTCAATGTCCATTTAGCGATCGCAACGTTCTTCTTCCTTAGCTCTTTGGTCATTATTCTGGAAGCGACAACAGCATTGTTTCGTCGGTTCGCAGTGGCCGAGAAGCAACCGCCCACCAATCTGTTGGATCGACTTGGGCGCTGGGTGAAGTCTACGCTGGGGCTGGGCGGGCGCAGGCTGGAGCGATCGCGCACGCCTTTGCCACGCTGCTCGTTTCTGGTGGCGGCTTATTTGCCAAACGAGCAGGACATCATCTTGGAAACCGTGCGACACATTTTGCACAATGTCCATCGTCCGGCTGCTGGACTGGAACTGATCCTGGCATACAACACGCCCGTAGATTTACCGATCGAGGAAGATTTGCACCGCCTGGCCCAGCTTCACCCGGAACTGCGGCTACTGCGGGTGGAGGGCAGCCAATCTAAAGCCGAAAACATGAACGCGGCCTTGGACATTGTGACCGGAGAAATCGCATGCATTGTAGACGCAGACCATCATCCGGCTCCCGATTGCTTTTTCCGGGCCTGGCGCTGGATCGAACAGGGCTACGATGTGGTGCAGGGGCGCAACGTTATCCGCAATCACCATCAGAATCTGCTGACCGAGAACATAGCGATCGAGTTTGAAACGGTCTATGGAGTCAGCCATGCAGCTAAATCGTTTCTAACCGATTCCACCATCTTCTGTGGCTCCAACGGCTATTGGCGCACCTCCGTGTTGCAGCAAATTCGCTTTAACCCCGCCATGCTGACGGAGGACATTGATGCCTCTATGCGGACGCTGTTGAGTGGCTACCGGATTCTTCACGATCGCAGCATCATCACCACAGAGCTAGCTCCTGTGGACTTCAACTCGTTCTGGTTTCAGCGCAAGCGGTGGGCCCAAGGCTGGTTGGAGGTCAGCTTTAAGTATCAGCGCCGCGTCTGGAAGTCTCAGAAGCTCACCCCCTGGCAAAAAATCTACTGGACATATTTGCTCTACTACTGCGTGCTGTATTCGCTGATTGCGCCACAGATTCTGCCTCTGTTGCTCAGTTTATTTCTTTATCAAGGGGATGTGCCGGCTTCCGACCACCCCTTTCTTTGGATCAGCACCCTAGTCACGTTTTCCAGTGGAGTCTATCAAACTTTAGTGACGCTGAAGGTGTCCTCAAGCCGATATCCCGTGTTCTATTTTGTGCAGCATGCAGTGCTGATCTTCCTGTACACGATCCTCAAGAATATGATCGCCGTGGTGGGACTGTACGATCATCTGCACGGGGTCAACAAGTGGGTGGTGACTCCTAGAGGTGTTCGCCGCTCTCGACTGCTGCTTGATCGTCGCCCTGCCCTGCTCGCCTCCAGCGCCGCCGGACTAACCCCCAAGCCTTAGCCCTTCGGATATAAAGTTTTCCTGTATCTCCCACGAAGCTAGAGAGGTGACGTGTCTTAGTTGATAGAGAGTTGACAGAGATTAGACGAGCTTCTGCTCCCAACTTCTGGCTATGCCAAACTTCCATTGCTTCCATCTGAGCCGTAGGCAGTTCTTGTCTGCGGCGGCTGCTAATCTTGCCTGGGTAACTTTGGGCGCAGGAACCGCGATGGCATTCCCCCGCTTTTCTCGATCGCAAGCTGTTGTTTCCCGCGCCCAGGTGATGGGCACAACTTTCAGTCAGCTTCAGTGCGGCTACATGAACCTGGACTATCAGGAGGTCTTCCGACAGGTTTGCACGTTGGGGTTCGATCGTATCCGTCTATGCAGCTATTGGAACGAGATCGAGCCAGTCGAGAATCAGTTCAACTTCACGCAACTGGACTGGCTGCTTGAGGAAAGCGATCGGGCTGGGGTTGAGGTAGTATTGACCGTTGGCATGAAAGCCCCACGCTGGCCAGAGTTCCACTTTCCCACCTGGGTGGAAAATCGCTACGACACTGTTGCCAATCAGAAGCCAGTCGATCGGACTGCCGCCCTGGTAGATCGAGCTTTGCACTTTACTCAAGCCGTAGTTAATCACACTCGCCACGCTCCGGCTCTCAAGTACTGGCAGGTCGAGAATGAGCCTTTCACTCAGCTGGAGATCACGGCGGGGCGGTTCTTGAGCTACGAGTTTGTGCGGCGGGAAGTGGCTTTGGTGCGATCGCTGGCGCTACCGGGACAAAAGCTGGTGCTGACCAGTGCAATTAGCCTGCCCCAGGCCAACTCAAAGGAGGACGATCGAGCCTTCCAGGAAAGCCTCAACCTTGCAGATGCTGTGGGGATTAATGTGTACACCAAAGTGCCTGCCGGAAATTCTTCGTTCTACCTGCAACCGTTTCCCATCTATTGGCGCAGACTCCAGAACTGGCAGCAGCAGCTAGTTGCGGGCGATCGAGAAGCCTGGATTGCTGAGGCTCAGGCTGAACCCTGGGAGCGGAACCAGTTGGTGGCGACAAACAAGCTCAACCATCCCAGTTCTTCTCCCCAGCAGGCAGCCAAGCTAGTTTCCACCCTGGCAAACCAGGGCTTTGTGGGAGTGATGCTGTGGGGCTGTGAGTATTGGTACTGGCAGAGGCAGCAGGGGGCACTGGGCTGGTGGTCTGGAATGCAGAAGCTACTCCAGACCCAAACTGCTCAAGGTTGACCACGGAAAAGTTGTCTGGGTAAAAGCTAGCCCTGAGACTGACGTGTTGACATGTTATTGTGCTTTGGCCTCTAGAGACTCCAGCCGACTGCGTAGCTCCTGGTTGGCTTGCTTCAGTTGGTCGAGTTCCTCGCGCAGTTGCTTCACGGCTTTGTCGGAGCCAGCGTTTTTCTGAACGCGCTGCACGGCCTCTTCGGCAATCCGGCGGACGCGGCCATCAGGGGTCTGGTCTGCCAGAGCTTGCAGAATGCCGATCGCTTTTGGGGTTTCCATCTGTCCCAAGCCACTGGACACAGAAACTTGAGTCAGGAAGAAGCTCTCGCGGGACAGTTCCTGGAAACGATCAAGAATTCGTTGCAGATTCACATTGCTCTGACCCGTGGAGATAGCTCCGAGGGCCCGGATTGCAGTTAACCTCAGCGCTTGAGGAATACCTGGCTCCGTATATTCTAGAATCAGATTCAGGGCTTCCTCAGAGGTTTTGAGCTGGCTGAGCGCACCGATCGCCCCCGACCTTACGACTTCGTTCCAGCCCTGCCGCTCTTCCAGCACCATCCTGAGCAACTTCAGGGCTTTTTCTTCTTTCTTCTCGCTCAAGCCAGCAACGATCGCGCCTAAAGCTCGAACTGCGGCCGCCTCAGTGTAGTAGCTGGCATCGCCTTCTTCGACGATTGCTTTAACAACTTTGTAGCTGCTGCTGGTTTTGATGCCAGCTAGCGCTTCAATCGTCGATCGGCGCACCCGTGCATCTTCGTCTTTCAATCCAGCTAATAACCCCTCAAGCGCTTGATCGAGCTTGATCGTGCCGAGGCTTTGGGCAATCTCTACCCGCACACCCCAAAAGGACTCTGACTTCAGGGCAGCAGACAGCGCTCGCACGGCTTCTAGTCCACCTTTTTTCGCTAGGGCTTCGGCAGCATAGATGCGCGAAACCGGATCAGAATCGTGCTGCAACTGGGCTTTGAGTTCGGCGATCGGATATTCCAGCGTTACTGTTTTCAGGGTGGGATTGTTCACATCAAAGCTGATGAAGTCCGGCTTCTGCTCCAAGGGAAAGTAGAACGACTGCTCCCGCTCAAAAATTCGCACGGTGAAGGTTTTGAGTTCAGATGCAGAGCCTTCTAGGCCAAACCCAATCGCCACTTTCAGGTTAAACAAATCCTTACTGTCGTTGTCTTTGGCTTGGGTTTGGGTGACGGTAATCTTCGCAAGGTTGCTGTCGTCGTCCCAGGAGTAGGCGAGTTTGTAGTCGGGGTGACCACCTCGGAAAACGTACTGATCAAAGAGGTTGAGCAGATTGCGACCCGTGACTTTTTCGATCGCCCTCAGCAAATCCACTGTCTCCACAGTTTTGTGGGCGTTGTCGTTGACGAAAGTCGCGATCGACTTCCAGAAGTCTTCCTCACCCAGCTCTGCCCGGATCATATGGTAGACACAGGCACCTTTTTCGTAGAGGTGACGATCGTAGAGTTCGATCGCCTCGCGGTAGACATGAGTAACGATGGGGCGGCGGTAGCGGGAAGCGTCCTCGTCCAGGTAGTTACGGGCTTCGTTCAGCAGGTAGTAGGCCGCCGCCTCTGCGCCATACTCTTCGTTTGTCCACATCACCTCGGAATAAGAAGCCATGCCTTCCTTAATCCAGGCGTGTGACCAGTGTTTGATCACCACCAGATCGCCGAACCATTGGTGAGCCAGTTCGTGCGCCACAAGGCTTTCAGTGTTGCGATTGTCGATCGCCGCGCGTTCATCCAGCAGGCAGCGATCGGTCAGGAGCGTGGTGGAGGTGTTCTCCATACCGCCAAAGATGAAATCATCAACGCACACCTGAGCGTACTTGGGAAAAGCGTAGGGATAGCCGTATTTTTGGCTAAAGAACTCGATCATGCGGGGCGTTTTGCCCATGCTGAGTTTGGCTGCTTCCTCTTTGCCCTTTTCCACATAGTAGGTGACGGGCTTGCCGTTCCACTCATCCCGCAGTTCGGCAAAGTCGCCCACCGCCAGCGTCATCAAGTAGGTGGGATGGACTTCCTGTTGTGACCAGTGGTAGATCTTGCTATCGCCGTCTTCCTCGGTGCTGATTAGTTCACCATTGGAGATGGCTAAAAATCGCTTCGGCACCTTCACCCGAATCTCTGAGGAGTTTAGCTGACCGGGATAGTCGAAGCAGGGAAACCAGAAACGGGAGTCTTCATCTTCGCCCTGCGTCCACACCTGCGTTGGCTTGTCGGGATAGTGCTTATCTGGCGCGATGAAGTAAAGTCCGCGCTGGGGCTGCTCGACGGAGTAGGCGATCGCAATCTCGAAGGGCTGTCCTGCTTGGGTCGGCTGGCTCAGCTTCAGGTGCAGTTGCTCCCCGTCGTAGTCAAACTTTTGTTCAGCATCGCCAACTTTGACCGAGTGAATGCTCAAGTTCACAGCATCTAAGCTAAGGCGATCGAGTCCAGTACGAACCGGATTGAGCCGAATTGTGCAGGTTCCCCCATAGCTCTGGTTGGGAATATCCAGATCCAAATCCAGAAAGATGTGCTCAACTTGACCGGGACGATCGGGGTTGTAGTGGGGCTTGGCTCCGGGCAACTCGAAGGACTTGTGACCGTTGTTCTCGTCACCGTTATTCTGAGCAAAAATGGACTGCAACATAGGAGCGATTTAGAGGGGCGAATCAGAGGGGCAAGGCTGGAGATGGAGGCTAGGAAAAGTTCTTGTCACGTATTCAGCTTGAGATCTCAGGAAGTTCTCCCTCTTGAAGAGGACTTGAGAAATCGAAGCGCTTCAAACACGCGCCAGATGCAAAAGCAGTACTGACTTCTCTACAGATTAGCGTGTATCCCGCAGGCAAGCACTGACCTGACTTCAGTAAGCTCAATCACTGCAAAGTGTGGAATTATGGAAAGTAATACCTCACGTCGTCTCAAGATGCAACCGGAGTCCACGCTTAACCAACTCAAGGCAGCCCTCCCCAGCGGCCTTCCCTCCAGCTACGGGGTCTACTTCAAAAACACATTGGTTGCTCTCTGCCACGCGTTGGAAGACCACATCTTGCAGAGTTGCAGTGAGAACTTGGCAGAGCGTCCCTTGGTGCTAGTGACCTTTCAGCAGGGCAAGTGGTATTTGCAGGAAGCCGATCGCTACTTTGAGATTGCCCAGTGCGCTAGTCAGGTGGCGATTTCTGCCGTTCCCGACAGTGGATTTGCAGCCCACAAAACTGGCCAACTGGAAAACGTTTCCCTGGTGCATCTAGACAGCAATGACAGCATTGTAGAAGAGTGGAATCTGGTCATTCTGGCTCCCGACTATGCGGCGATGGTGCTGTGTCACGAGCTTTCCCTGGAGGAATACCACGCTGACAGTAAACCCGCAGTTGATAGTGAGCGCAAATTTTACGGGCTGTGGACCTTCGATCGTGCCCCCGTTGAAGCCGCCGCCACCATTTTGATCGAGCGGCTGCGATCGTATGATCCCGCTCTCGCCGATCGTTTGACCCAGTGCCAAGCGACCGTTCAAGCGACTCCCAACATCCCTGCGGCTGATTTGGGTGGCGTTGTCACCCGCGTTGTCAGCTACCTGCAACGCAGTCAGGAACAGCTAGTAACTGTGAATCGGCAGGCACGGGAACTGTGGGAACTGGAAGGGCAGGCGCTGCGCCTGAATCGCAATCTGGCAGCCAACAAGCTCCAGGCATTCCTGCGAATGGCCCAGCGTGTGGACGAGCGCGATCGATTCAATCCCGTGGCTTCGCTTCAGGTGGCGGCACTATCGGAAACTTTGGGACAAATGCTGGACTTGCCTACGCTAAAACTGCGGCGGCTGCGGTTGGCAGGGCTGCTGTTTCGGATCGGACTGGCCGAAGCCCCGGCAGAAGTCTTTAACCGATCGTCCCAAGGGTTGGATGGCTCCAACCTGTCTTTCTGGCGCGATCGGGCCCGCTTGGGCAGTCAACTTCTTGCGGCGATGCCAGAGCTTGTGGCTATCACGGAAATTGTGGCGCACCAGTTGGAAAACTGGGACGGCAGTGGCCAGCCAGATGGACTAAGCGGCGAGGCGATCGCGATTGAGTCCCGAATTCTGGGCCTAGTGGCCTATTTCCAGGAATTAACTCAGTCCAGAGGCGATGATCCAGCGCTGGGTTTAGAAGCGGCCTTGGAGCGGTGCCGCGATCGCAGTGGCTCCCGGTTCGATCCGGCTCTGGTGGAGACTCTCAGCCATGTGGTTCGCTTGACGGAAATGGGCTTGATGCGGTTGCCCGATCGTCCTAGTCAGCTCCCCACTGTCTGGCTAGAGGAAACAACGACAACCAACCGTTCCGAAGCTGGAGTGGTGCTATGAGCGACTCCACTGGTTTCAAACTGCCAGAGGGCAACCTGGAAGAGGTGCGACACGGCAAAGCGAAGAACCTGGCTCAGGCCAGACTGGCTGGCGCAGATTTGGCCGGCGCGGATCTGACTGAAGCAGACTTGTCCCAAGCAGATTTGAGAGGGGCAAATTTGGCAGGGGCTGATCTGCGAGGAGCAACCCTGCGTGGCAATCTACGGGGAACCGACCTGACGGGAGCTAATCTGACAGGGGCAGACTGCCGGAATGCCGATCTGCGGGGAGCCATTCTTCAGGACGGGCTGGTAGCTCAAGGAAGTTTTGCCGGAGCGTTCCTGGCGGGAGCAACCCTGAGCCATCTGGACTTAACAGGCGGGGACTTCCGGGGGGCTGATCTGCGAGGAGCCAGCCTAGCTGGAGCAATTCTCCAGCGGGCCGACTTTAGTGGAGCTAATCTGGCAGGGGCAGATCTGTCTCAGGCAGACTTGGAGGAAGCAAACTTGGTGGGAGCCGTGCTGCGCGGAGCAAACCTGACTCAGGCAAATTTGCTCTGTGCCCAACTGGAGCCTGAGGGCTGGGAGGGTGTTCTACGCAGCGGTGCGTGTGTTCAGGGAACACCGCTAGAGCTGCTTTAGCGACGGGTGGGGAACTGGTCAATCTGGGCTATCCCATAGAAGACGAGTTGCTGGTTCTGGATTCGCGCCCGATCAACTCTCAATTGCGTTCCCTCCAGCGCAAACCGATCGAGATCCAGCAGGCTGTTGACATGGGAAATCAGCGCTTTGCCGAGTTCGATCGCCTCTGGTTCGCCCTCATAGGTCATTTCAACAAACTGGATCTTGCGCCGATCTTCTACTTCTAGGCGGGCAGTGATATCAAGGCTGAGCGGTTCCGCAGCATCACCCAAGCAAACTTGAGCTTGGATTCGCAGGGACTTGTCCGGGTTCAGGCTCATCTGGGTGGACTGGAACTGCAATGGCTGACCGTGGTATAGCAACTGCTGAAGCTTGCCCACGACAAAAGGGGTGTTGAAGGAGGTCGTCAGGTCATCTTCGGTTAGAACGACCCGCAGGCTGGCCTGGGTCGATCGCCGCAGCTTCACCTGCCCGCTGAATACGGCACTGAAGTCGATCGCCACTGCCTGCACATACAGCTCCATCACCTCAATCCGCAGCCCGTTGTACATCAGCAATCCATTACCCACAAAGTCGAACCCATCCACACTGCCTTGTAGCAGCTTGGCGACGGGTTCAGCCCGGACGGTTGCCGCAATCTTGCCAGTTTGTTTGAACAGTGCAGCGATCGCCGCACTCACAACTTTGCTGACGATCTGCTCACCGCCTTGTCCAGTAAAAGGGAGGCTACCTAACACGATGGGAATATTTTCCTCTAAGGCTTCTGGATGAGTCTATCTTACATGAAGCAATGTTAAGGCGTATTTTCCTGCTCAATGACTTTGATGATGGCACTCATAGGCAATTTCTATATTCCCATAGATCAAACGGGGTACAGGAGTGGAACACCTGGCTAGGGGCAACGCCCCACATCCCCTTCAAGCGCAATGTCCTAAGCTGTCTGTGGCCGTCTGTGGCTGCCTGTGGCTGTCTGTCTACAGCCAGGTCAGCCCACCATTCATCCTAAAAGCTATCACCTAAAACGAGAAAGCATCCTGT
>DATNQR010000417.1:0-9024 GCA_036703905.1 Thermosynechococcaceae cyanobacterium | reverse complement strand
TGCTTGAGTAGCGCTTCAACTGACAGCGTGCTAACTGGAGTAGACCCGACCTTTCCAGGCTCCGCCGCGCCCTTGCCAGTGGCGTAAAGCAGAGTCGATAGTCATCAGTGTGTACAGAAACCCGATGGCAGGCAGGCTCAGAGCAAATACTGGGGAGCATTCGTAGAAGCGCACTGTGGGGAAGTAAGCCAAAGTCATCAGTCCCCAGCCGATCGCTCCTGCCAGGACGATCGTGCCCTTTCCCAGTACCAGGCCAACCAGCAGTGCGATCGGTGGAGTCAGGTAAATCAGCACCATCCCGATCAAGGTTCCCAGGAGCAGCCAGGGCGAGTAGCTTAACTGGGTGAAAGCAGTCCGGGCCACCATATCCCAGATAGTTTCCAGATTGGGGTAGGGGCGAAGGCTGCGGGTGTGTTGGGTCAATCCCAGCCAGATCGAGTGCAGAGGCGGAGATTTGACAGCGTTAGCCAAAGCGCAGTCATCGATCAGGGCTTGGCGGACGATCTGAAGACCACCGATGCGATCAAGGGCAGTTTGGCGAATCAGAATACAGCCGCCTGCTGCTGCTGCCGTCGGGTTGGTGGGAGTGTTGACCCAGCGAAAGGGATAGAGCTTCTGGAAGAAGAACACAAAGGCAGGGATGAGCAACTGTTCCCAGAAGCTTTCGCAGCGCAACCGCACCATCAGCGAGACGAGATCGAGGCTTTCTTGCTGGGCTTTGGCGACTAGCTGGCTGAGGTTCTGTCGATCGTGTTCGATGTCGGCATCGGTGAGCAGAACATAGTCTGGTGCAAAAGCTTGGGCTTTCTGAATGCCCTGATTCATTGCCCAGAGTTTGCCCGACCAACCTGCTGGCAACGGCTCTGCTGACAGAATTTGCAACTGGGATTGCTGCCCCGTCTCGATCGCCACTTGCTGCGCTACGGTAGCTGTGCCATCGGTACTGTGGTCGTCCACCAAAACAACTTGAAACTCTCCGGGGTAATCCTGAGTCAGAAGTGATCGCAGCGTCATGGGAAGCAACTCTGCCTCATTCCGCGCTGGAACTACCGCGCAAATTCTAGGAGTCTCTGAGTTCTGGGGGTCAGTTTTCTGAGGCCCAATCTGGAAATCAGCAGCTTCAATTCCTAGGAGCTGCTGATCGGGTTTCCAAAATTGACCGCGAAACAGGAGCAAGCCAAGCCAGATTAAGGCAGATGACCAGGGAAGCAAACCGATCGAAATCATAAGCTCACAGATTCACACTTCACAGGTTTAAATTTCACAGGTTCAAACTTGAACATAACTCGCCCTCACGCCTTGCTAACTTTCTTCGCGATCGCATTGATGAAGTAGGGCGCTTGAGCTTCCTGGCGCGGGAAATTTTTGACCACAAGCCGCAGCAGAAACGGAGCAGAGACTAGAATCAGCAGCAATCCCACCCACCACTCAGACCGCAATGATTCCAGAGTGGTGACTGTCGTCTTCTGGTCGCCAGTGCTGAGTAGTCCCAGTCCCAGCGCTGCCGCATTGTTTAGCCCGTGGCAGACGATCGGGGTCAACAATGTCCGGGTTTTGAAGTAGAGCAAACCCATCGCTAAACCAAACAGCGACAGTCCAATCACGTTGACGTGCATCAACCCAAAAACGATCGAGGAAACAATCAGCGCTGTCTGAGGATTCCATTTGGTCGCCCAACGCTGGAGCAAAATTCCCCGAAACAGGAACTCCTCGGTGAGGGGAGCAACAATCACTAGGACGACCGCGTTCACCCCTGAAAACACCACTGGAAAGTCTGATTCAGGTTTAGCCTGCTGGGCAATTCCTTGCAGCACCGATTGGACGAAATCGGGCGCAGCAAACGATAACAGAATGAACGAGACGAAAAACGCCCCCAAAGAAAACGACAGCAGTGCCGCGACCAGTCCCACGATCGACCACCAGGGATGGGACAGCGATCGTTTGCCCAACACATTCATTGGATCTGCCCCTGCCTGCCGCAACTGCCGCCAACTCAGCAGGCTCAGGGAGCCGAAGATGGCAACATAGAGAATGGCTGCCCAGAGGGGATCGGTTGTCTTTAAGGGGGTGACTGCCGAGATCAACCCTAGCCCAAAGCCCATACTCAAACTGAGCAGAAACGTCCACAACAGCAGAGTTCTAGCTTTTAACTTAAGAAATGGATTCGCAATGTCTGTGGTCATGGCGACGCAGTTATAAAGGCAAGTATAGAGGTGGGCAACGAGTGTTTCCTACGAGGATACGATGCTGAAGCGATGGGCCGCCAGATTGGGCAGTGGCGCTAAATCAAGGGAGTTAAGATTCCCTTCACCCTTTTCGGTCAGGAACTTTTCCTACCAGAAGACTGATGGCTTAGAATGGGAAGGTTGTGAAAATTTTGATTATCTACTGAAATGGCTGTACCTAAGAAGAAAACGTCCAATTCCAAGCGAGACAAGCGCAAAGCCACCTGGAAAGCTAAAGCTAGAGTCCAGGCCCAAAAGGCGCTTTCACTCGGCAAATCCATTCTGACGGGTCGGGCTACAGGCTTCGTCTATGAGGAAGACCAAGCTGAAGATGAAGAATCCTAAATGAGGAATTGCTGTGCCAGGAAAGTTTTTTCAGAAGCCTACTCCTGAACTGCGCGATCGTGTGCCTCCAGGTCAACACTTGGCCTCTGGCTTTCCCGTGCTGACCTACGGAGATACGCCACGAGTTGACCTAAAGACGTGGCAGTTCAGGGTTTGGGGCTTAGCTCAAGAAGCCAGCTTTACCTGGGATGATTTCATGGCGATGCCCCAGGGCAACTTCACTGCCGACTTTCACTGCGTTACCACCTGGTCAAAACTGGATGTGCAGTGGACGGGAGTTAAAGTGACTGACTTTATGCAGCAGGTGACGATCGATCCCAGAGCAGTTCATGTGATGGAACACTGCTACGGCGGCTACACCACCAACATTGCTCTGGACGATTTTCTGCGAGAAGAAAACTTTTTCGCCCACACGCTTTTTGGCGAGCCGCTTCCTCCCGACCATGGCGGCCCCCTACGCTTGGTCATACCCCATCTTTACGCTTGGAAAAGCGCCAAGTGGCTGAACGGATTGGAATTTCTAGAACGTGAAGACCTGGGTTTCTGGGAGCGCAACGGCTACCACCGCCGAGGCGAACCTTGGGCAGAGGAACGCTACAGCGACTCGTGATAGCTTCAGTTCCAAGCTGCTAAGCGATCGGGAGTTGGACAGTGAAGGTGCTTCCTCGGCCTACCTCAGAATTCACGTCAATCTTGCCCTGATGGGCTTCCACAATTCGACGGGACAGTTGCAGCCCTAGTCCACTACCGCCCTTGCGATGATTGCCTTGAGAAAAGCTCTCAAACAAGTGCTGCTGCTCTTCTAGGGGAATGCCAGGGCCGGTATCTTCGATATCGATCGTTGCTTGTAGCCCTTGAGCAGCCAGCCCCACGGTAACTTTACCGGAGTCTGTGAACTTGATAGCGTTGCCGATCAGGTTCGTGAATACGCGCCGCAGTTCCAGTCGATCGACCATCGCCTTCACGTCATCGGTCGGCTTAAGAGTCAGTTCCAACCCTTTATCCTGGGCGATCGGCTTTAGCTCCTGCACCACCTCTTGAATCAGTTCCATCAGGCTGACTGGCAGAAAGGAAAGGGTTTTTCTGCCTGCTTCGTAGCGGTAGACCTCCAGGAGCAGATTCACCATTGTCAACAAATTCTGATTGCTGCGAAGCATGATCGTCACTGCTTCGTCCATAGAGGGAGCCAGTTCTCCCAGCGCTCCCTGCTGGAACAGAGTTAGCATTCGATCAGCCGCTACTAAAGGCGTTCGCAGATCGTGGGTGAGGCGGGAAACGAAATCTTCTCGCTGTCGAGCGATCTGATCCCGCTCATCAACGCTATGCTTCAGCCGCAGCAGCGATCGCACCCGCGCCACCAGTTCATCCATCTCCACAGGCTTACGGATAAATTCATCGGCTCCGATGTCCAACCCCCGCACAACGCTAGGACGCTCATCTGCCGTAATCAGTAGAATTGGCATGAAGGGCAGACTGGTGTTCTGGCGAATTCGTCGCGTCACCTCATAGCCGTCCATCCCTGGCATCATCACATCCAGCAGCACAAGATCCGGTGGCGATTGCTCAATGTATTGCAGAGCGGCACTGCCATTGTTCGCTACATCGATCTGGTAGCCTTCCTCCTGGAGCAGCGCCTGGATCAGAAAGCAGTTGTCGGGTAGGTCGTCCACCACCAGAACACGATCGACTTTGGAAGCAGACGAGAAGGGAGATTTGCTCATTTTGTAAGCTCGCAAGACCAATCCACTAACCAGACCCTCTCAGCACTCCCCACCCTAGTCATTTCCTCAAGGGGGGTAGGGGTGAAAGGAAAATTGACCATCAACAGAACCTTCGCAAACAGAGCTTTCGTCAGAAACCTTAGATTCCTCAAGAAATTGGTGCAATTCCTTCTACTCAAGCGGAACCAGAGGAGATTGAGTTCTTAAGTTGCGTCAGTCCTGATTAATCGTCAAAGCGCTGCGCTGTCTGAAGTTTGTGGATTTAGGGAAACGCCTGATTTTCTTACAGGTTAGGAAGAATTTTGTACGCCTATAGTAAGAATTATGAGTCCTACAAAAGTTAGATTTCAGTTCCTTTGGCCTAGTTTTAACCAGAATCAGGTGGAGGCGTGGGACGATCGGCGCAAAAATCCCCTTGAAAAATCTCGCTACAATAGCTAAGGTGATTGTTCCCCTTAGAACGATCGACAGTAACCTCAGCGCCGTGTGCCTATTTAGCAGGACTGAGTGAGGCAGCTAGACAGAGCCAAAAGGCTGAAAAGTTTGGTAGTGGTTGGTACTTCTCTGAAGGCGAGCAAAGCGACATGGAGCCTGGAGGACTATCAACCCAATCAATTTCCCTGTCTCAGCTTCAGCAGCTTTCCCCCGCAGCCCTGGCGTATTTAGGAGACGCTGTTTACGAATTACATATCCGCTGCCGCTATCTGCTGCCACCTAAACGGCTGCACTCCTACCATCAGCAGGTTGTCGCCCAAGTTAGGGCAGAAAGTCAGGCGCTCTGTCTACAGGCTCTTTTGCCCCACCTCACTGCTACAGAACTGGAAATTTTGAAGCGGGGACGCAACGCCGCCACGGGTCGTCCCAAACGAATTGACGCTGAGACTTATCAGTACGCCACCAGCCTGGAAACCTTGATTGGCTACCTCTACATCTCAGACCCCTTGCGTCTGGCTCAACTTCTGGCTCTTCTAGAGCCTGACCTCCACTAGATTTTGTAAACCCTTACCCTTGCCTCGATTGCTATGAACCCCAAAAAACGCTCCTCCAAGTCCCAAAAGCCTACTCAAAACGCTGCTAGCTTTAAGCCGAAGCGCAAGTCCTTTCAGAAGCCTGGAGAAAAATCAGAGCGGACTGACTACCGGGATCGCGCTGAGCGTCCTAGACGTGAACGCGACGAGTTCGATCGCAGCCCTGCCCCCAAGCTGAGGCGGAGTGAGGGGCGCGATCGCAGTGTAGATCAGGAACGTCCAGAAAACCGAGTGCAGCCCAGAGTTCGCCGTGCGGGTCGGTTTGATCACGCCACAACGGGGGAAGAACGCCCAGAAAACCGGGTTCAGCCCCGGATCAGACGGGCGGGACGTAGTGAGGGCGAGGCAGCTCCAGAATTTCGCTCAGATCGGGCGCTACCCAAAATTCGGCGGGGAGTCCGACCCGATCGTGACGCAAGAGGTGAAGGGAGCAAAGTGTTCCGACCCTCAACGACCGATCGCCCTTCCAGAAGTGGAAGCCGCGATGAGGGTCGGTCAGGCTCAGATAATCGAGGTAATCAAGACGATCGCCGCTCCAGCTTTAATAAGCGAGACGATCGCCAGAGCTTCGGCGATCGTCCAGCGCGACGCTTCAACTTTGGTGAGCGTAACTCCGATGAGCGCAACAGCAGCGATCGGGGCGATCGGGGCAACCGAGACGAACGGCGCTCCAGCTTCAACAATCGGGACAATCGAGGAGATGACCGACGGTGGAGTGGTGATCGAGCAGGACGACAGAGCCAGGAAGCGTCAAGCGATGCCTCAGCCGCAACTGAGGATTTAGATTTGATTTACGGGCGGCACTCGGTTCTGGCGGCTCTGTCAGGCGAGCGGAACCTGAACCGGATTTGGATTACCCCACGTCTGCGCTACGATTCCAGCTTCCATACCCTTCTGACTCAAGCCAAAGCCAACGGAACTGTGGTTGATGAGGTCGATGCCCATCGGCTGGACTTCATTACTCGGCGCGGAAACCATCAAGGCGTGGCGGCACAAGTTGCGCCCTACGAATATGTAGAACTGGCAAACCTGCTGGCAGGTGCAAAAGCCAGTTCTGACAATCCTGTGATCGTGGTGGCAGATGGAATCACTGATCCCCAAAATTTGGGGGCGATGATCCGCACGGCGGAGGCGATCGGGGCCCAAGGCATGATCATGCCGCAGCGTCGCGCAGTGGGGATCACTTCGACGGTGATGAAAGTGGCGGCAGGAGCACTGGAATTTTTCCCTGTTGCCAGGGTGGTAAATCTGGGTCGGGCTTTGGAAGAACTCAAGGCGGCAGGCTTCTGGATCTACGGCACATCAGCCGAAGCAAGTCAGCCTTTGCCCACAACTCGGTTTTCTGGAGCCATCGCGATCGTGATAGGCGCAGAGGGCGAAGGACTCAGCCTTTCTACGCAAAATCTGTGTGATGGATTGGTCTCCATTCCTCTGATGGGTAAGACTTCCAGCCTAAACGCGTCGGTTGCTACAGGCATGGCGCTCTATGAAATTTATCGCCAGCGGTGGGCTGATGGAGTGCAGGTCGGTACATTAGAAAAAGAAATGTGGTTGAAAAAGAGAAACGTTGCGGAGTATAACAAAGCATGAAGCAGTTCGCGGCATGATGTGAGTTTAGTGCGTCCAGTGCGCTTCGGTGCTGGACGCGCCATCTGTAATTCAGCAGGGAAACAATGCAAGAGTTTTTAACAAACCTGTTACATTCGGTGGGTCTAGCTTGGTGGGTTGAAGTGACCACTGATTCTCCTCGTTGTACTTACTACTTTGGCCCGTTTCTGGGTCATGGAGAAGCAGAGGATCACAGGATTGGATACGTCGAGGACTTGGAGCAAGAAGGCGCTCAGGGCATCAAAACTGCAATTAAGCGCTGCAAGCCTTCTGCCCTAACCATCTCTGACGATGCTACGGAGAAGACTGGGAAGCCAGTCGCTACCCTGAGCCGTCAATTCTGACGTTCCTGAACCAGCTCATTATCCTTCAACTTGGTTGCCGCGCTGGTCAATCTTGTCCACTAGAAGCCACTCTCCTGAGGGATTGAGTTGTCCTGTGACTACAACTTTTATACCTTGAGGTAGAGCCTTGAGCTGACGATCGATCTCCGGGTGTAGAGTTACGAGGCTGATGAGTGCGATCGGTTCTCCATCAGGCAAGGTTGGGCGCAGCCAGAATTCTGTCTCCTGCCGCTCAAAGGCTCCTGTCTGCTCCACAGCGGCCTTCGATAGACTCTGGTGAGGTGATGAATCAAAAGCAAGTGGAGCCTCGCCAGCGCTGGGGTAGGCTTCTGGATGCTTGAGATAGTAGCGCTGCCAGGTCAGCCACTCTGGATGCTTGGGCGACAGATTAAGCAAGGGGATTACGGCGGCTGGTGCGATCGTGTCTGTTAGCAATGCTTCCTGAAGTGATTGCACATCTAACGCTCGTGGCTGGCAGTTCTGCTCCACACACAGCGCGGCAGCCATCCCGGCCGCCTGTCCGATTCCCAGCACCACAGGCTGAAGTCGGGTCGCCCCGTTGGCGATGTGAGACACTGAGATATTTTTCTCACACACTAGCAATCCCTCGGTGCTGCACGGCACGAGGCATCGGTAGGGAATTGTGAAGGGTGTGCCTGTCCACCGCCCGCCCCAGCGCATCGCTTTCGGTTTTAGATCCAGCTTGCCCACGGGATAGTGGTGATCGTTGACGTAATTGCCGATCGCGATCGCCTCACACAAATTCTCGGCATACACGCAGCCCTCCGTCAGTACCTGCACCGGAAGTGAAGCCACACAGCCTCCTGCAATGGGCAAAATGCTTTGTTCCCGCAAAGTGCTGATCCCCTGCAATCGGCGACTCTCGCGGTAGTAGGGATGGAGGGCAAAGGCTCCGCCGCCGAGGGAGTGGGGATCGTAAGGGAAAACTTCAGCTAGTCCGTAACGCTGACCCAGCTGAGTCTGGATGAAGCGGGCAAAACTTTGACTGTGCCAGTGTGCTTCCTGGAGGAAAGCTTGGCGATCGGGGACGGACTCCACTAGACGCTGAACGCCTGCGCCATAGTCGTTGCCGTGGTGGGGCCAGTTGATCATGAGGCGGTTTCCGGGCAAACGACCGTAGTTGAGGAAGCGATCAGCTCCGTACTTTTCCCAAGCGGCCTCAAATTGGGCTGGGTGATCGTCCTCTGGCGCGGGAATCTCTGGGGCGATCGTGCCTTCGCCAAAATCCTGCATTACCACAACCCAGGTGGGAACCTGCACTGGGTAGCGTTGAGTGAGGGCGTTGGGCGAGATCGGAGCACTCGCTTCACCTAACTCCGTCTGCCATTCCCAGCCCCATCGGTGGGGCACATCGCCCAGCGCCAGTAGATCCCCCAACTCCGTACCGTCTAGCGTGATTTTTGCGCGGACGGTGACTTCTGAGAAGCGAACTCCAGTAATGCGATCGTCCTGCTTCAGCACTTCCTGGGGAACCTGTCCGGCAATCCATTGCAGGTTGGGCAATTCCGCTACCCAGTCGGCAAAAATCTCGGCTCCGATGCGGGGATCATAGGTGAAAAAGCTGACCCAGGCGTGATCGAGTCCGCCCGGCTGCCGTTGCTGAAGTTCCCGCAGAAACGCGCCCCAGATCCCGGTCTGGAGCGGCATCAATTCGTTGCCATCGGGGGCCGAGACCCCAGCACTGGTTAGCATTCCGCCCAGCCAGGGAAACTCGCTGACCAGAACGGTCTTT
>DATNQR010000416.1:0-2928 GCA_036703905.1 Thermosynechococcaceae cyanobacterium | reverse complement strand
AGGGCAATAGATCTCCTAGAGTATACCTTAAGAATTTGATAATTGACTATGCCTGAGTTGTAAATGCTGGAAGATGGTAAGACACAACAAAGGCTGAACTAGGCGGAAATTTACTGTCGCTATCCCTCATTGCATTCTGAGCGGTTGAATAGTGCTGCGATCGCCACCTTCGACAAAGATTTTGCTATCTACTGACGGTATCGAAAGCAACCCTTTGAACGTCGCTTTCGCTCATAATCTTAGGAGTTTAAGTTTGTGAGGAAGTGGGATGAGCTATCGCATGGATCGCCGCGCCTACGCCGAGACGTTTGGGCCTACTGTGGGCGATCGCGTTCGGCTAGCAGACACCGAACTGATCATCGAAGTCGAGCAGGACTACACCACCTACGGCGATGAGGTTAAGTTCGGCGGCGGCAAAGTGATTCGAGATGGCATGGGACAGTCACCGATCACCAATGCTGATGGCGCGGTGGATGCCGTGATCACCAATGCCCTGATTCTCGACTGGTGGGGCATCGTCAAAGCTGACATAGGCATCAAAGACGGCAGGATTGCGGCGATCGGCAAAGCGGGCAACCCCTACATTCAAGACAATGTGACGATCATCATTGGGCCTGGAACTGAGGCGATCGCGGGGGAAGGGCTGATCTTGACCGCAGGCGGCATTGATACTCACATTCACTTCATCTGTCCCCAGCAAATTGAGGTGGCAATCGCCTCTGGCGTGACGACGCTGATTGGGGGCGGCACGGGCCCGGCGGCGGGAACCAATGCGACGACCTGCACTCCTGGCCCCTGGAACCTCTACCGAATGCTGCAAGCGGCAGAGGCCTTCCCGATCAATCTGGGATTTTTGGGTAAGGGCAACAGTGGCAAACCGGAAGGACTGCGGGAACAGGTTGAAGCTGGGGCGATCGGGCTAAAGCTGCACGAAGACTGGGGCACAACTCCCGCCACAATCGACACTTGCCTCAACGTCGCTGATGAATATGATGTTCAGGTTGCCATCCATACCGATACTCTGAACGAAGCTGGATTTGTCGAGGACACGATCGCTGCCTTCAAAAATCGCGTTATCCACACCTACCACACCGAAGGCGCAGGCGGCGGACATGCACCCGACATCATCAAAGTCTGTGGTCAGCCGAATGTGCTGCCTTCGTCTACGAATCCCACCCGACCCTACACCCTGAATACGCTGGATGAACACCTGGATATGCTGATGGTTTGCCATCACCTCGATCCGGCGATCCCCGAAGATGTTGCTTTTGCAGAATCTCGGATCAGGCGAGAGACGATCGCCGCCGAAGACATCCTGCACGACTTAGGAGCCTTCAGCATGATCTCCTCGGACTCCCAGGCGATGGGGCGCATCGGCGAGGTGATCATCCGCACCTGGCAAACCGGACACAAAATGAAGGTGCAACGGGGCAAGCTGAAGGAGGACACCGATCGCAACGACAACTTCCGCGCCAAACGCTACATTGCCAAATACACAATCAACCCCGCCATCACCCACGGTATCGCGGCTCATGTGGGGTCGATCGAAGTTGGCAAGCTGGCGGATCTTTGTCTCTGGCGACCCGCAATGTTCGGCGTGAAACCGGAGATCGTGATCAAAGGGGGACTGATCGCCTGGGCCCAAATGGGCGATGCGAATGCGAGTATTCCCACGCCTCAGCCGGTGCATATGCGTCCCATGTTCGGAAGTTTTGGAGGGGCGATCGCTGCCACCAGTCTCACTTTTCTTTCTCAAGCTGGGCTGAACAACGGCATTCCTGAACAACTAGGTTTACAGAAAGCTACTGTAGCGGTTTCTGGCATCCGCCAACTCACCAAGCGCGACCTGAAGCTCAACGATGCTTTGCCCCATATGGAAGTTGACCCGGAAACCTATGAAGTCCGCGCCGATGGAGAACTCCTCACCTGCGAACCCGCTACCGTGCTACCAATGGCTCAACGCTACTTCTTGTTTTGAGCCTGGGTGAATGGAACCAACCGAAGCACAATATCTGGTTCTCAACGCGCTGGAAACGTTGGGATTCCTCCAAGAAACGACTTACGATGAAGCGACAGGGCGTTGGTACATCAACACTTTTAGTAATGTTTTGCCAGTTGCTATGATTGTCCGCAACGGTGAGGTTGTTCCGGTATGGTGGACATTGGAACTATAAAAGAACTGACTGAATCGCAGCAGAAGCTCTATCAGCGCTTGCAGGAGCTTTCCAAAGTTGCGCGGCAACGGTATCTGGATGCAGGGGGCGATCCTCTACGATCGTCTGGCGATCTGCACAGCAACAGTCACATGACCGATGCAGAGAAGCAGGAGTTTCTAACTCTAGCCCGTCAACTCTCTCAGTCTTCAGAGTCAGTGTAGAGTTCTAGGGGACGATCGGTACTTGCTCTAGAGTCTGGGTTAAGCAAGATGTACAATCTTTGCTTATGAGTACTGCCACCCACGATATCGTTGCCAAGCTTTGGAATCTCTGTAACGTCCTTAAAGACGGCGGGATATCGTTTCATCAGTACATGATTGAGCTAACATACCTCCTGTTTCTGAAGATGGCGAAGGAAACGGGGGTTGAAAAACAGATCCCAGAGGGCTATCGCTGGGACGATCTTAAAAGTAGGTCTGAATCTGAGCAGATTGAATTCTATAAGCAGCTTCTAAACCATCTAGGAGAAGATGGTTCTGTCATTGTTAAAGCAATTTTTGCTGATGCGAAGTCTTCTATAAATAAACGCAATACGCTTTTCACCCTTGTTAACGGAATAGACAAGCTCGATTGGTATAACGCGCGACAAGAAAGCATGGGGGATGTCTATGAGGGACTCCTTGAGAAAAATGTCAATGAATCCAAAGCAGGTGCGGGGCAGTATTTTACCCCTCGTCCGCTCATTGACAGCATGGTGCATGTCATGCGTCCC
>DATNQR010000415.1:0-13646 GCA_036703905.1 Thermosynechococcaceae cyanobacterium | reverse complement strand
ACAAGTCCTGGGACTCAAGGCTGGGTAGCTGTAATTCCCCCTGGCGCAACTGAAACTCCTGGTGCTGGCTCCGTCAACCTCAATACCACGGCTAACCCCTCTCTCTACGCAGGGTACGGCAGAACGGACATTCCTCTCGATCGCGCTACGGGCTACACGATCAACTTCTCAGCCCAGATTCCTTCCAGCCCCACGATCGCCAGTGCTGACAAGAACGGCGACGGATTACCCGATCGAGCTGGCTTCAGCGTGATTGCCGTCAGCAGCGATTTGAGAGCGATCGAACTGGGCTTCTTGGCCACCGGAATCTTTGCTCAGGAAGACGGAACTCGCCAGAGTAACCCTTCTCAGCAAGCCTCTGATCCTGGTAGCCTCACCAGCACCCTCTTCACTCAGGGAGAATCTGTTAACTACGCTACCAGCACTTCCACTAACTACAGCCTTACTGTCCAAGGCAGCACCTATACCCTAGCCGCCAACGGGGATGTCATCCTTACAGGCAACTTGCGGGACTACAGGGCCACCACCACTAGCTTCCCCACCCCTAATCCCTACATCGTGCCCAACACGATTTTCTTTGGAGACGACACCACCTCCGCCAGCGCCAGCGTCAACCTTGGCTCCGTCACAATTAACCGTAATGCTCCGGTCAGCGCCAGTGGACTCGAAGACACACCGATCGCCATTCCGCCCTTAGCTCTGACTGACCTGGATGGAGTCGGCAACATCACCGTCACCCTGACTGCTGCTCAGGGCAACATCACCGTTAACCCCAGCATCGTGGGCGGTGTGTTAGTCAGCAACATCACCAACAACGGCACGGGAACTGTCACGCTGACGGGCAACCTCAGCCAACTGAATGCGACTCTCACCGGCAATGGCTTGAGCTACCAGGGCAACCTCAACGTCAACAACTCCGACACCCTGACCCTGACGGTGAACGATGGCTCCGGCGCAGCCAACGCCAGCGCCAGCAAGACTGTAGCGATCACGATCGCGCCCGTCAACGATGCCCCCAGCTTCACCCCTGGTGCAAACCAAACCGTGAACGCTGGAGCCGGGGCACAAACCATCGCCAACTTCGCCAGCTTCAATCCAGGTGCAGCAAACGAAGCGGAGCAAACTGCCACCTACACGATCGTTAGCAACAGCAATCCCAGCTTGTTCTCTGGACAGCCGACGATCAACCCAGATGGCACGCTGACCTACACGCCTGTTGCTAGTCTCAGCAGTTCCCAGAGCGCCACAATTACGGTGCAAGTGCAGGACAACGGCGGCACACTCAACGGGGGAATTGACACTTCCACCATCCAGGAGTTCACGATTACGGTGAATCCGATCGATACGCCTCCCGTAATTCCCCCCCCCGTAACGCCTCCCGTCACCCCTCCTGTTATCCCCCCGGTGGCTCCTCCAGTGGCTCCTCCCGTTAACCCCCCGGCTCCTCCGGTGACTCCCCCTGTCACCCCCCTGACCCGCACTACCGCCAATGACTTCGACGGTGACGGCATTGCTGACCTGCTGATCACCCGCGCCAACTTCCCCATCAAAGGACTTCAGCCCACCACTAACACCTACAGCCTCATCCTCAGCAGCACCGACACCTTCGCTAGTATCACCACCCTGACAAGCAACTTCCAACTCGTCGCGACTACCGATTTCAACGGCGATGGCAACACCGACCTGCTGTGGCGAAATACCGCTAACAACACCTACAGCACTTGGTTCCTGAGCGGCAATACCTACATTGGGGGCGGCATCATTGCTTCAGTCTCCAGCAACTTTGAGGTTGTCTCCAGTGCTGACTTCAACGGTGATGGAAAGGCTGACCTAATCTGGAAAAACACCGCTAACAACACCTATAGCACCTGGCTCCTGAGCAGCAACACCTACATTGGCGGGGGCACGATCGCCTCCCTCTCAAGCAACTTCGAGCTATTAGGCACAGGCGACTACAACGGCGACGGCAGGGCGGACCTGCTGTGGCGCGACAGCAGCAGCAACACCTACAGCAATTGGCTGTTGAATGGCAACACCTACATTGGCGGGGGCACGATCGCCGCCCTGTCGAGCAACTTCGAGATTGCCTTCAGCGCTGACTACAACGGTGATGGCTGCGATGACATTCTGTGGCGTGATGGCAACAGCAACAGCTATAGCAACTGGTTCTTGAACGGCAGCACCTACATTGGTGGAGGCACGATCGCCACTCTGCCCGTGAATTTCGAGGTGGTGTCGAGTCGAGACTACAACGGGGATGGCTGCGCTGATCTAGTGTGGCTAAACCGGAGCAATGGAGCACTCTCGGAGTGGTTTCTGAACGGCTTCACCTACCTGGATGGAGATGAGGTAGGAACGCTGGGAGCGAACGAGGAAGTGCGGAGATAAGCAGCATCTCTAAAAGCGATCACAGTCCATCACTGGGGATAGACCAAGATCCCCGGCATCTTAGAGATGTCGGGGATCTGATTCTCTTGAAATGTGCGATCGCCTACACGGGAAGGCCGTTGCTTGGCTCTGCACCTGTTTGAGCCGTTGGCGGAACCACTTCGGAAGCTAGAGCCTCGATCGGCGGTTCGGCAGCAACTCGACGAATTTCCAGTTCTTGGATCAGCAACCCGCCCAAATGAATCAGGGACAAACCTACTGCTGCAAAGGACACTACAAAACTGTGCAGCGTGTACAGATGCTCTACTGTGATTGTGCCGATCGCGCCGCCTGTCAGAATGTCTCGCACCTGTGGCCCAATCAGCGGCAGGGCCTCGATCGTGCCCAGTTCGATCCGAAAGCGCCAGTAGCCTAACTGCGACCAGTCCAAGATTATGGCAGTCCAGCTCAGCCCGATCGCTGCTAGAACAAATAGAATTCCACTGATCCAAGCGGTCAACCAGCTCCGACGGAAACGCTCTCCCAGAAACATCACCACGATTTGAATTAACCCGACCACAATCACGGCGTTACCCGCTAAGTGATGGAGCGACAGCACTAACCACCCAAAAGACACATCACTAGCCAGGGTTTGCAGCGCCTCGTTAGAGCCGCCCGCGCTAGGGGTGTAATAGAAAGCCATCAAAATTCCCGAAGTTGCAGCAATTAGGGTGAGGGTCAGCATCACCACTGCCAGGATGGTCGAAAGGCGACGGAGGATAAAGGCGAAGTCTTTCATGACGGGTACACGCTTGCTAAAGAGGTATTTTTGTGTACTTTTGTTAAAATTAATTCTAACGAAGTCTCAAAGATCGATCCAGCTTTCCGGGAAATTCCGACCTGCGAAGTTCTGAAGCTAGGATTTACGCATGGCTAGAGAGCGGGAAACATAGGAAGCTTAGAGGAGTCGTTGTCTCTACTGAGGTGACGGCAGCTATACAAGGGCGCTAGAATCCTTGTTCCCTCGCCCGCAGGAGAAAGTGAGGGCGATTCTAATCAGTTCATTTCTCAATTCAGCAATGCCTTGTTTCCTACGCGCCATGCCTCGACCGCCTGTTGAATCTGCTGCAACTCCTCAGAGGGAATGCGCTCTAAGCTCCGCAGAATCAACGCCATGCGAGAGTTGGTCTTTAGCTTGTCGTAGTGCCGCACTAGAAAATCCCAGTAGAAAAAATTGAACGGGCAAGCGTCTTCCCCGGTGCGGCGGCGAGGATTGTAGGGGCAGGACTGGCAATAGTTACTCATGTTGTTGATGTAGTTAGCAGAGGCGGCATAAGGTTTGGAGGCCATCAATCCCCCATCAGCAAACTGTCCCATGCCAATCACGTTAGTCTGCATCACCCAATCGTAGGCATCAATGAAGGCGGCATGAAACCAGTCTTCTATTTCCTGGGGCGAAATGCCCGCAATTAAAGCAAAGTTGTTCAGCACCATCAGCCGCTGAATGTGGTGCGCGTAGCCTGTTTCTCTCACCTGAGTCAGGACTTGATGCAGACAGTTCATGGGAGTCTCGCCTGTCCAGTAAAAGGCGGGGAGCGGCTGGGTGTGCTGGAACCAGTTGCGCTCTGGGTAGTCCTGCCCCATATGAATATAGATGCCGTGCATATACTCGCGCCAGCCAAGGATCTGCCGCACAAAGCCTTCGATACTGTTGAGTTCCCACGCTTCCGGTCGATCGTCATAAGCTTGCTCTGCCGCCTGTACCACTTCGAGCGGGTGCAGTAGCCCCAAATTGAGGTAAGGCGACAGCATGGCGTGCCACAGGGTTTGCTCACCTGTCACCATCGCGTCTTGATAGGGGCCAAAGCTGGAAAGGCGAGTTTCAATGAAGAACTGAAGCACCTGAAGCGCCTGCGATCGCGTTACGCCCCAGCGAAATGGCTCCACTTCCCAGTAGGCTTGACTACTTTGAAACGCGGACGAGCGCTTGACCCAATCAATCACAGACTGAGTGGTTGCATCCGGCTCAAACCAGAGGGCTTCCGGTAGAGTGAGCTTGCCTTTAGGCGGTTTGCGGTTATCGTGATCGAAGTTCCACCGACCCCCCACCGGCTGATTTCCCACCATTAACACTCCAAAGCGCCATCGTCCTTCTCGATAGAAATCTTCCATCAGCAAGCGCTTGCGAGGTTTAGCCCACTGGAGAAATTCTTCGTCCTGCCAGATGAAGCGGTTGTTGGGAGTAAAGACGATCGTGCAGGGCAGGTGAAGCTGCTGAATCAGAGCGGCGAAGGGACGATCAACAGGAGTCATCACCCGCAGCTCAGTGATCTGGTGCTGCTGAAGCCAATCCAGCAGGGGCGTCTTGAAGTCTGCTGCTTGGACGTAGGCAACTGACCAGCCGTCCTGACGCAACTCCTCGGCGAAGTGGCGCATCGCCGACCAAAGCAGAACCAGCTTCTGCAAGTGGTAGGGCAATTGTTGAGCGTGTTCCAGCGATTCGATGAAAATTACAGGAATCTGCTGCCGATCGTCTTTGCAGCTTTGCAGCGCTGATTGCCCTGCCCAAAGCTGATCCCCCAGCACCCAAACGCCAATGACCACACTTGCTGCCTCACGATCGCTCAACATCTCTTAGTGTGCCAGGCACTACTCTAGATGTGTTGACATTTTGGGTTGAAGTGGGGGTGCTGGGAGCGTTGCCCCCAAACTCCCACTTCACCTTTATCTCGATTTAGAGAGCAACAGAACCTAGAGTGCTATTCACGAAAGTACGATTCAAAAGCGCGATTCAAACGTTGGTGTATTGCTGTTTGTAGTATTCCTGATACTCCGCCGAGAGGAGCGGTTGCCACCAGTCACGGTTTGTCAGGAACCACTGTACGGTTTGGCGCAATCCACTTTCCACAGTCTCGGCCGGAGTCCAGCCCAGTTCCGTCCGCACTTTGGTGGCGTCGATCGCATATCGGCGATCGTGCCCCGGTCGGTCTTTGACAAAAGTAACCAGCTTGTGGCTGGGACGAATAGGCAATTCCGGGGCGAGTTCGTCCATTAAATCGCAGAGTTGATGAACCAGATCGATGTTTTTGACTTCGTTGTTGCCACCAATGTTATAGGTTTCGCCAGGTGTGCCGCGATGGATTACGGTGTCGATCGCGCTGCAATGGTCGCCCACATACAGCCAATCCCGCACGTTCTGTCCGTCGCCATACACGGGCAGAGACTTACCCATCAAGATGTTGAGGCACATCAGGGGAATTAGCTTCTCCGGGAAGTGGTACGGCCCATAGTTATTGGAGCAGTTGGTCATTAGGGTGGGCAAGCCATAGGTGTGATGGTAGGCCCGTACGAGATGGTCGCTGCTTGCTTTGGAAGCAGAATACGGACTGTTGGGCGCATAGGGGGTGGTTTCAGTGAAGGCGGGATCGCCAGGGCCAAGGCTACCGTACACCTCATCGGTGGAGACGTGGTGGAAACGGAAGTGCTGGGGTTTGTCATGGCTCAACCAGTGCTGCCGGAACGCCTCCAGCAGAGTAAACGTGCCGTTGACGTTGGTGCGAACGAAAGCATCGGGTTCCAGAATAGAGCGATCGACGTGGGATTCTGCCGCAAAGTGAACGATCGCGTCAATCTTCTCTTCCTTCAGCAGTGAGTCGATCAAGGGTCGATCGTTGATGTCGCCCTGAACAAAGCGTAGATTTGCTTGTCCTTCCAGACTGGCTAAGTTACTGCGGTTGCCAGCGTAGGTAAGGGCATCTAGCACCACCACGCGATCGTCCGCATACTGACCGCACCAGTGATGGACAAAGTTGGAGCCAATGAAACCTGCCCCACCCGTAACGATGATGTGGCGGGGAGAACGGGAAGCGTCGGGTTGAGAAGTCATAGTTAGCAGGGTAAAGGATTAAGACTGGGGCGATCGTCTAAGCGTCAATTTAACGGTGAGGCAGAGCGGGTTGCCGCTGAAGCACTAGGTCTTCATAAAGCCGGATCATGCGTTTTGCCTTCGCTTCCCACGTGAACTCACGCATACGGTCGATCGATCTCTCGGACATTTGTCGCCGCAGAGGTTCGTCTTCCACCAGTCGCTTGATGTGGCGCGACAACTCCTCCGTCAGATATTCTCTGGACGTTGGTTCGATTCGCACCCCCGTCTCATCTGTGACGTATTCCCCAATACCGCCGTTGTTGGCTACGATGCAGGGCAACCCGCACACCATTGCTTCTAGAACTACCGCACCGCCAAACTCCCGAATGGAGGGAAAGCAGAACAAATCGGCTTCCTGGTAGTATTTCAAAATTTCGTCCTGCGTCACCCAGCCGGAAAAATGAACCGTGCCCTCTAGCTGAAGGGTACGCGTCAGTTGTTCCAGGTTGGCTCGTTCTTCGCCATCCCCAACGATCGCCAGCCGAACTCTAGCTTGGGTAGCGCGATCAAGGCGGCTGATGGCTTCAACTAGCACGTCGGCGCACTTGTAGGGAACCAAGCGACCCACAAACAACAAGTTAACAACGTTACCTTTAGCGACCTGCTTGAGTGGCTGAAAACTGCTGAGAACACCGTTTTCGTAGAACAATTCCAAGCGATCGCTGGACAAGTTAAATAGCCCCTTAACCAAGTTGAGCGTGTAGGTTGAGCCTGCCAGCACCCGACTGGCCCGCTTGTAGGTTTCTGCGTAGCCTGGAATCAGAACACGCCCCACCGTCCGCAGAAAATTTAGTGCTGCAAACTCGCGCTTGGCAATCTGGCGGAATCCGGGCGGAAAAGGCACACCGCCGTTTACTGGCCCTAGAACGAAGGGAGTCGTGGTGCAGGCTTTAATTGTCTTGACTGGGTAGCGCGGCTCCATTGGGGTCATGGCGTGTACCAAGTCATACTCGCCCCGCCGAATCTTGTCCTTGAACTTTTGATAGACGCTGTTATTGAACTCAGCGTAGATCGGGAAGCCCAAAGCGTGGTAAAGCTGCCAGATCACTTTCGTTTTGCTGGCTAGGCTAACGATGTAGTGGTAGTACTTCGACATCAGCCAGCTTTCGCGGACATAGACAATTTCCGCGGCTTCGTTCAGCTTTTCTAGGGCCGATCGATTGCGCTCATGCGTCACTAGAGTAACGTCGGCTAGCTGGCTAATGGCATGAAAAAATCGATAGCCCACCAGAGGCACAGATGACCACTCTGGATTGCAAGCTTCGACAATCAGCAGAATCTTCAGGCGGCGATCGTTCATATTAGACAACTTCGATTTGGCAATCATCTCCGATCATGAAACGCAGCGCTTTAGGCCGCTGGGGTGCAGTTTTCAGGTGGGCCCGTTGCCCAATCACACTATCCACAATGCGCTGGTGGATACCAATGATTTTCGCCCCCTGCAAAATCACACTGTGTTCTACATCAACTTCTATCAAAGATACCGAGTCAGCAATGCTGCTGTAGGGGCCAATGAAACAGTTTTCTAAGTGGCAGTTTTTGCCGATCGACACCGGCCCCCGCACCGTACAGTTGATCAGTTGAGAACCGGTTCCAATCTGTACCCGTCCTACCACCTGACTGCCCGCATCCACCTCGCCTGCTATGCCGGACTGCAAGCAGGTGTCCAGAATGATTTGGTTGGCACTCAACAGATCGTCTTTTTTTCCGGTGTCCAGCCACCATCCCTCAATCTGACGGGCTTCTACCTGGTACTGGTGATCGATCAAATTTTGGATTGCGTCGGTAATCTCCAGCTCTCCCCTAGCGGACGGTTGGATGCGATCGATCGCCGCATGAATGGTGTTAGCGAAAAAGTAAATTCCTACCAGGGCCAGGTCTGAAGGAGGCACTTTAGGCTTTTCCACCAGCCGCAGCACCCGACCATCGCCATCAATTTCAGCCACTCCAAAAGCTGAAGGGTTGGGAACCTGCCGCAGCATGATCAGGGCATCCATTTTCTGGTCTTTGAAGCTATTGAGCAACTGCCCCAACTCGTTCTGTACTAGGTTGTCGCCCAAGTACATCACAAAGGGAGAATCCCCTAAGAAGGGGCGGGCCACTTTGACAGCGTGGGCCAGCCCGGCGGGTTTGTCTTGCAGGATGTAGGTGATGTTTGCACCAAACTGCTCTCCATTGCCTGTCTTGGCTTGCACTTCTTCACCCGTTTCGGGGCTGATAATGATCCCAATATCGGTGATGCCCGCCGCCACGATCGCCTCAATTCCGTACCACAGGATTGGTTTATTGGCCACGGGAACCAGTTGTTTGGCCCCGGTGTGGGTTAGAGGTCGCAGTCGTGTGCCTTTGCCGCCGCTTAGAATAATTGCTTTCATGCAGGTTGGGGATAGGTTGAGTTATTCGTAGACTTCTGCGGTCTGCAACCTTCGGGCTGCTTGATCTTTAGCGGAAAGAATGGGGTCTGCGTCCAAGGGCCAGACAATTCCGACATCGGGATCGTTCCAGAGCAAGGAGCGATCGTGCTGGGGCGCGTAGAACTCGGTGGCTTTGTACAGCACCTCGGCTACTTCTGAAATGACCAAGAACCCGTGGGCAAAGCCTGGGGGAACCCAAAACATCCGTTTGTTTTCGGCGCTGAGTTCGCAGCCGACCCATGTACCAAAGGTGGGTGAGCTTCTGCGAATATCTACGGCAACATCAAAGATTGTGCCTACGACGGCTCTAACTAGCTTGCCCTGAGATTGCTGAATCTGATAGTGCATCCCGCGCAGTACGCCTTTGGAGGAGCGAGAGTGATTGTCCTGAACAAAGTGAGCCGTGATGCCCCCTTTGTCGGCAAATGCCCTTTCGTTGTAGCTTTCTAGAAAGAACCCGCGATCGTCCCCAAACACGCGGGGTTCAATTATCAAAACCTCTGGAATCTCGGTGGGTAAAACATTCATACTAGGCTCCTCAAAATGCAGAAGTTCTCATCAACTTAGAGTGTTTTCTGACTATTGCTCCCGCTCTTCCAGGCTCTTTTGAAGAGTTCCCGAAAATTTGCCTAGACGCAACAGTTGACTCAATCTTCACTAGACAATTTCTACGAATACGGAGCAGTTCTGGGGCCTAGGAAGTGGCTTCAGTCTACGAGATTTTTTCCTTCTTCACAAACTCTTTTCCTTTATCCCAGTCGAAGCAGCAACAGTGTAAGCAACATTTGGAAACAATGCCTCAGTCTTTATAGCCCGTTAGAGGGAACTGAACCAAGAGGCTTTCACCATCTTCATGGAAACTAAAATCTTCTCAATCGCTGAGAAGCACAGCAATTGCCCGATCGAGGGCAAAGGCCTGGATAGCTCTAGTTCATAGCACTTCTGATGGGGACAATCATTTGTAAACTTTTGATAAGTTAGTTGAGCTACTCAGTAATTACCTAGTCAGGTAGAGCTAGCCAAGCTGAACCCAGAATCTCCGACTGTCGCTGTCCTTCTGACCAAGAGAAAATACAGAAAATTTTTATCCATCTTCGTGCCGGTACGTAGGGCTTGACCTAGAGCTAGATTAAGGTCAGATCAACCGCTTGACACCATCGATCGCGGCTGACAGCAGGCGACCGAGCGGAAATGCTACGATCACTGAGCTTGAGATGAGTCTCAAGCCTGTTCTAACCTCGCAGGACTGGCATGGATTGGCAGGAAATTTCGGGTAACTGGGTTTTGGTTCCGCCACGTCCGATCGCCATTCTTCACTTCTTGGGGGGCGCGTTTGTGGCGACTGCGCCGCACATCACCTACCGACGCTTGCTGGAGCGGTTGGCCCTGCAAGGTTATGTGGTGGTTGCCACGCCCTTTGTCAATACTTTCGACCATCGGGCGATCGCTCAAACTGTATTGCGAAATTTTGATCGAGCCGTAGCGCAACTGTACGACACCCAACTCCGCCGACGATCGTTGCCTGTCTACGGTGTGGGGCACAGTATGGGCTGTAAGCTGCATCTGCTGACAGGGAGCCTGTTTGGGGCAGAGCGAGCTGGCAACATTCTGGTTTCTTTCAACAACTATTCTGCCCGCGATGCCGTACCTTTAGTAGAGCAATTTACTGCTGTTTTCTCTCAGTTTTCTGCGGAAGCGATGGAGTTTACGCCTTCCCCCCGCGAAACCAATCAGATTGTGGCGGACAAGTACACTACCCGCCGCAATCTGCTGATTAAGTTCACCAACGACACGCTAGATCAGAGCGCTGGCTTGACTGAAATCTTGCAGCGACGGTTTCCTGAAATGAGTGTGGTTCGCACCTTGCCCGGAACCCACTTGACTCCTCTGGGTCCTGATGTGGATTGGAAAGTAGGAGGCAGTTTCACCCCGTTCGATGCGCTCGGCCAGTGGTTCCGACAGGAGGTGTATCGGGAACTGCACGAGCTAGAGCGAGTTTTGCTGCAATGGCTCAATCCTCTGACAATTCGCTGAGTTGCTCTTGGCTCAGGCTAGGCGATCGGCGTGATGACGGATGTGATCCTCTAGAAATGTGGCGATGAAATAGTAGCTGTGATCGTATCCAGCTTGTCTCCGCAAAGTTAGAGACTGCCCAGCTTCCAGACACGCCTGCTCAAACACTTCCGGTAATAGCTGAGTAGTGAGGAAGCGATCGTCAGTTCCCTGATCGATTAGCAGGGTTTGGGGATGCTGGACAGTGCGAACCAGTTCGCTGGCATCATACTTGCGCCACTGATCGCGATCAGAACCCAGATAGCGCGAAAAAGCTTTTTGACCCCAGGGACACTGCATAGGCGCAACGATCGGGGCAAAGGCCGAGATCGATCGGTAGCGCTCTGGTTGCCGCAGCCCAACCATCAGCGCGCCGTGGCCGCCCATCGAGTGTCCAAAAATGCCCTGACGATCGGGCTGCACCGGAAAATGTTGGGCTATCAGCGTCGGTAGCTCCTCGGTCACGTAGCTATACATTCGGTAGTGGCGCTGCCAGGGTTCTTCGGTGGCATCTATGTAAAAGCCCGCACCTGTGCCGAAGTCCCAATCTTCGTCCTCGCCAGTAATTCCTGTGTTGCGTGGGCTAGTGTCCATCGTCACCAAGACCAATCCATACTGGGCGGCCAATTTCTGCGCCCCTGCTTTGGTCATGAAATTTTCCTCTGTACAGGTCAGACCGGAGAGGAAGTACAGCACTGGCAGCGATCGAGCCTGCGCTTGGGGTGGCTGGTAGACCGCAAACTTCATCTCGCTGCGGCAGACGAGGGATTGATGGGTGTAGAAGCCCACTTTGCCGCCGAAGCAAACAATTTCACTGGTCAACTGGGGAGCTACCATCGCAAGTCCAACTTCTGGTTACTGGTTAATCGCCCTAGTTAATCTATCTTGGTTAGGTTCTGTTGACTGTTAAATCAAGAGGTAAGGTGCCAAGGTTTGAGTCGAGGCCCTCACTTCAACCCAAAATGTCAATGCAACTTGGTCAGTCAGCTTAGTTAGTTAGTTAGCGATCGTCGCTTAGCTCTTACGATCGCGTCCGTAGGCTTGCCAGGACAAATCCACCAGTCCGTTGAGAATGGCAGCGGCTACTGCGGCTCCGCCTTTGCGACCTTCAATGCGGATATGGGGAACTAGAGAATCTGCTAGGCGAGATTTTGCGACTTCCGCATCTACAAAACCAGAGGGAGTCGCAATCACCAGGGCAGGTTTAACCTCCTCTAATTCGATTAGCTCTACCAAGGCAGTAAGGGCAGTCTGAGCCTGACCAATCACAAAAATTCCCTCTGGGTAGCGCCGTGCCAGAGTCTCAATTCCCCAAGCGGCCCGGGTTTTCTCGCGCTGGGGGCGAGTCAAGGCTTCCATGCTGCAATAGACCGGATTGGAGAAGGTGTCCTGGATGATGGGCGCGATGCCCACTTGCACCATCGGCACATCCACAACGATCGTGCTACGGGCAGCCAGGGCAGCCGCGCCAGATTGCAGGGCCAGATCTGAGAAGTGAATAAGCGACTTGTACTCAAAGTCGGCTGTGGCATAGATTACCCGTCGCACAATCTCATACTCGGCAGGCGAGAAGACGTGATCCCCGATCTCTCGATCGATGATTGCTAGACTCTGTGCATCGGTGACGTGCCACTCCATCGCGCTCCCCCAGGACGTTGACCCGCCGAAGCCATCCCAATGCTTCGGCTGAAGTGCATCTTACCCCTCAGATTCGCCTCTGCCAACCAACCCTATTGGGATATTTGTTCGCTTGGGTTTGCCTATTCTGTTGAAGAGTAAGGGCGATCCATCGCGCTCCTTTATTTGACAGGGGACAGAAAATCAAGATTTCCGGCTTCGAGGCAGGAGTTTTGGGCGCTGCTGACTCTGGAACGGTCTCTAGGAACTTCAAAACCTGGCTCAATCTGAAAAGCTTGTCCTTCGAGCAATGGTGAAATTTGTTCTTCAGCCCACTACTCCAGCGCTCCAAGTCTCCGGCACATTCCCATCCCATAGGCACTCCAAGGCGATCGCCTGAGCCATAGGCATTTGACCGTAGGTGAACACGTAGGGCACATCCGGCGGCAAGCTCGGCAGTAGCTTCTCCAGAACATAGGGACTGCCGTAGAGAACCAGCGCTTGCAGTTGGTTCGATTCCACCAGCGATCGCACCCAATCGTGAGCAATGTGGCTCAGTCCAGCGCTGCCCCGGAAAGGATTTCCTCGGATGAAAATCTGCAACAGAGTGCGTTGAGGCGAGTCCAAATCAATCGCAATTGGGGTGTGGCGATCGATTAGTTGCAGTCGGTAGCCCAGAGCGGCGGGATAGGCGATGGCAGGGGTATGCCCTCCCAGGAAATCGCTGCTGAGGGTGTCGTCCACCAGAATTAGATTGCGGCGATCGAGTTGGCGATCACTATCGGGAGAATCTACACAGGGGCGAACAGGAATATGAACCTGGAGCGATGCTTGCAGAATTTGAGCGGCGGTGGCGATCGCGGCGGGTTGGGCTAGGTGATGGGCGATCGCGCTTGGGGACGGTGGCGCAATCAGCTTTTGCTTAGCTTGCCAGAGGCGCTCTACCGAAGCCCGAATCCGTTCGGGGGCAAGTCGGCCCTGCTCCACAGCCTGACAAACGGCGGCGATCGCCCCGGCCGGATCGGCAGGCATCAGCAGCACGTCGGCTCCAGCTTCCACAGCCAGAACGGGGGCTTCGTTTGGGCCGTAACGATTCGCGATCGCTCCCATGACCAGAGCATCGGTGACAATCAAACCGTCGAACTTCAGCGTTTCGCGGAGTTCCTGAGTTAGTCGAGGTGAGAGGGTCGCAGGAAAGTTTGCATCCAGAGCGGGGATCAGCAGGTGAGCGCTCATAACAGCATCTACACCGGCGGCGATCGCTGCTT
>DATNQR010000414.1:0-18897 GCA_036703905.1 Thermosynechococcaceae cyanobacterium | reverse complement strand
CCAGAAAGTTTCTGAGTAAGCTGATCAGCATTCAAGTTATCCATACGGTGAAGAAGTCAGCTTGGAAAAATAAATGACGATTGGCTTATCTTCCCTCATCTTGGATTAGCAATCCTGTTCGGAAGGGTAGCGCCAGCGATCGTCCTTGGAGAAGCAAGATTTGATGGAACAGCGCTTTAGTGAATCACGATCGACCCCCTCTCCTTTCCCGACTCCATAGCCAGGCTGACGTGGGGCATCTTACAACGCTCAGCAACGCCTAAAATTCTAGCCGCCTCGATCGATCCAAAGCTCAGAATCATCACGCTTCACACCAGCCCGGAGCGCAGCGCCACCACCGCCGCTTGGACTCGATCGTCCACTGAGAGCTTGTTCATAATGCCGCGAATGTGGGTTTTGATCGTGTTGGGACTGAGATAGAGCGCGGCGGCAATTTCTGGATTGCTGTTGCCCTCCACCATCAGCTTCAGCACCTCCAGCTCTCTCTGCGACAGTTGCCCGATCGGCTGGGTAGGAGACGGAGGCTTCAGGTGCTCAATCACGCGCCGAGCAATTTGGGGATCGAGGTAGATTGCGCCCTCCTGGGCCGCCGCGATCGCCGCTAACAGGCGATCGACGTTGGTTCCCTTAATGCAGTAGGCATCTGCCCCACTGGAGAGCGCCGCGATCGCTTCCGTTTCCGAGGTGTGGGAAGTCAGCATTACCACACGGACATTGGGCAACGCCGATTTGATCTGCTGGGTCGCTGCCACTCCATCCAGCCGGGGTAGCCCGATATCCATCACAATTATGTCCGGCTTCAGCCTTAGCGCTGCTTCCACGCCCAAGTAGCCATCGATCGCCTGACCCACAACCTTCAGGTGAGGATGCTCTTCTAGAGACTGCTCCAACCCCAATTGCATCATTGGGTCATCTTCCACAATCAAAATCCGCAGGGGCGGAGCCTCTTGAGAAGCACTTAGGGCAGAAACACTATCCATCACGGTTCACTACCTCCCTGAGAAACGCTGGCGCAAATCTGCGATCAGCATAACTCAATTGAGTATTGAGCTTTGCCCCTCCACCCGTCCACAGCGCTACCATGAGAAACTATTGAGTAACTGCTCTACCAATCCCACGATCGGTTCAGGAATTGCTTGCTGATTAGGAATAGCCATGCTCGACAAACCCGATTCTGCTTCCCCATCTTTGCGTCAGATTGCTAAAGCGTTCCGCATCACGGGCTTGATCAGCTTCTGGACTCAGCTTGTGCTGACGGTGGTTTCCAGCTTTATTTTGATTTTTGCCACTGCCTTCAGCCGAGTTCCTGCTGGAACCACCAACAACACCAACACGGGCATTGGCGTGGTGTTGACAGTAGCAGGAATTTTGGTGCTGGGATTCAATATGTATTGGGCGCTGTTCCGCTACGTGCCGATCGGCAAAAAGCTAGTGGATGACCCCAGAGTTCGCCCCAAGAAATCTGAGACGATTCAAACCCTGAGAATGGGTCTGATTGCTAGCTTGGTCGGCACATTGCTGGCGCTGTTGGGGGCGCAGGCGATCGTTGGCTTGCTGGCCGCCAAAGCCTTTAGCCAGGGCGCGGGTGGGTTTGTCAACGTTGACCCAACCAAGTTTATTCAGCCATTGGACGTGCTGGTGGTGCAGGCCAGCATCAACGTCATCCTGGCTCAGTTTGTTGCCATTTCTGCTGCCCTTTGGCTCCTAAACAAAATGAGTCGGCAGTAATCAGTCTAGTGAGCCTAGTGAGCAAGTCTCTTCAGTGGAGCGTCAGTAGAGCAGTTTGCAGAAGTTCAGTCTCGATCGAAATTAACTTCAGCGTTGCAGGTTGCCTAAACCTGAGCAAAACAGCCCGATCGTCTCAAGGCGAGAAAAACGCGGAAGCGGAAACCCGCATCATGTAGTTAGAGCGGAATTTCAGCGAGGTCTTTCTCTTCTAAACAACTACCCACTAAACAATTACGCAGCTAGAGCCAGGCTGCTACGGTCGCCACCTAGCTGATCTTGATACCGATGTTCTATGAATCTATGTTAAGACTATAGCTATTCTGAAAATGCACCGGGTGAGGAAGTCGCTGCTGGAGATAGCCATTTCGAGGCTGACTAGTAATTTCTTGAAAGGTCTTAACTTGGTCGATCGAGATTGTCGGATTCCGCCCGGATTGAAGTCCCCGGATTGAAGTCCCCGAATCGAAGTCCAGTGCAGTTCTGATTGAGAGCAGTCAGGCAAGCCCAGCGATCCCCCAGCAATTACATTCAGCGTTGTTGACGAGATAAAACGAATGGCAATTCCAATTCAGCAAGCGATCGAGGTCGGTAAATATCTAGTTACCCAACGCCTCAAAGGGCGTAAGCGCTTTCCTTTAGTTCTGATGCTGGAGCCACTGTTTCGGTGTAATCTAGCGTGTCCTGGCTGCGGCAAAATTCAGCACCCCGCCGAGGTTCTGCGCCAGAACTTGACCCCAGAACAGTGCTTCGCCGCCGCGGAAGAATGTGGCGCACCGATCGTCTCCATTCCGGGTGGAGAACCCCTAATGCATCCGCAGATTGATCAAATTGTCCGGGGCTTAGTGGAGCGCCGCAAGTTCATCTATCTGTGCAGTAACGGCTTGCTGCTGGAGAAAGGTTTGGATAAATTCCAACCCTCGCCCTACCTCACCTTTATGGTGCATTTGGACGGCCTGCGGGAGAAGCACGATGAATGTGTCGATCGCAAAGGCGTATTTGACATTGCCGTGAAAGCCATTAAAGCAGCAAAGGCGCGAGGCTTCCGAGTCACCACCAACACCACGGTCTTTGAAGGCACTGATCCCAAAGAGATGCAGGAGTTCTTCGACTTCCTGACGCAGCTAGGCACAGACGGCATCTCCATCTCCCCTGGCTATAGCTACGATTGGGCCCCTGATCAGGAACACTTCTTGAAGCGGGAGCAAACCAAGCGCCTGTTCCAAGAAATTCTTTCTCCCTTCAAGGCAGGGAAGAAAAACTGGAACTTCAACCACAACCCTCTGTTCCTAGATTTTCTGGCGGGGGAGAAGAACTACGAATGCACGCCTTGGGGTAGCCCTAGCTATAGTGTTCTGGGCTGGCAGAAGCCCTGCTATCTGCTGAATGAGGGCTATTACAAGACCTTCAAGGAACTTTTGGACAACACGAACTGGAGCGAGTACGGTCACACAAGCGGCAACCCCAAGTGTACCGACTGCATGGTTCACTGCGGCTACGAGCCAACAGCAGCGATCGATGCCCTGCAACCGCAGAACTTTGGTCGCGCCCTAAGCAGCGTGTTTGGGGGAAACTAAATTCCCTGGAGACTCAGGAGAGGTTGGCTCCTGAGCGCCTCTGCATCGCCCGATCATCCGTAGGAAAAGTAGCAATCTCGCTGTATAGTGAGAGCGATTTGGTGTAGTGGTCTTGAGGAGTAGGTAGATGGAATTACGCAGAGATGCACTGGAACTCTTGCGGGAGACCAGTCGGACGTTCTATATCCCAATCAGTCGCCTTCCCTTGGGGCTGCAAGAGGCCGTGATGTCGGCCTACCTGTGTATGCGGGCGATCGACGAGGTTGAAGACCATCCCGATCTGGATTACACCCTCAAGGCTAAGATCCTGCAAACCATCAGCCTGGTTCTTCAGTCCGCTACTGGTGACTTTGTAGCTGACGATTTTTCAGCTCACCTGGAACCCTACCAGCACCTTCTACCAGAGGTATCTCTGCGAATTGGCGAATGGGCGGTTTTGGCTCCCGAGACGATCGCCCCTCGCATCTGGGAAGCCACCGCCGCTATGGCTGATCGCATGGCCTACTGGGCCAGTCACAACTGGAGCATTGAAACTCAGGCGGATCTCGATCGCTACACCTTGAGCGTGGCTGGCTCTGTGGGCTTGCTGCTGTCAGATCTGTGGGCGTGGTATGACGGAACTCAAACTAATCGGCTCCATGCGCTGGGCTTTGGTCGAGGCCTGCAAGCGGTCAACATTCTACGCAACCACCACGAAGATCTGCTGCGCGGTGTGGAATTCTTTCCGCAGGGCTGGAGCCAAGAACGGATGCAAACCTATGCCCGTCGCAACCTGGCTCTAGCAGACATCTACATTAGTGCCCTGCCAGAGGGCCCAGCTCTAGAGTTCTGCCGCATCCCCCTGACGCTGGCCCACGCCACTCTGGAAGCGCTGTCGCGGGGCGAGGAAAAGCTGAGTCGATCGACCGTACTGGCACTGGTGAATCAAGTGACAGGCGGCAGCTAGGTTTGCTGCCCTTCTAGACTTGTTGCTCCTCTAGAGCCATCGTAGCCTCGACCACCTGACGCGAAACAAAGGGCAGGATTGCCTCGTTGCTGCTGTGGGCAGCTCCCTCAGTGAACACGACCAGCAGGTAAGGGCGGGCAGAGGGTAGCTCCACGTAAGCGGCATCATGGCGCACACGGCTCATTAGTCCTGCCTTCGACCACACTCTGGCATTAACAGGAACGCCTGCCCCCAGAAAACCAGTTACCTGATTTTCGGGATCGGCTGCTAGATCCTGAGGAGGAAGCGATCGAGCCATAAGGGCCATCATCTGCTGCGATCGCGCTGGGGAAACTGCCACACCGCCGACAATACTGTGGAGCAGTCGGGCCGTGGCGATCGTCGTCAGGGCATTGCGGTTGTCCATCAGTTCTCCCAGGAATAGCCGCTCTCGTCCATAAGCGCCATCGCACCAAGTTTTCTGGTTTGCGTTGATGGTGTCCAGTTCTTCCCAGCGCAGCCCCTGGAAGTAGCGGTTGATAATGTTGCGCTGATATTTCCAGGTTTCAAACGGGCCAGGAGCCAGTTCCGGCCCGCTCGTTGTTCCAGTCAGCACGTCCACGACCAGACTGGTTGCGTCATTGCTAGAGTCCACAATCATGTCGGCGATCGCCCGTTCCAGTTCTACTGAAGGCTGCACCATGCCCTGATTCAGCCACTCGTGGATGGCAACCAGATAGAACAGCTTGACAACGCTGGCCGGATAAATTCGCTCTACACCTCGGTAGCTAAAGCCACGCGGCGAATGTTTCCAAAACTCCTCTGGGGTAATTGCGCCGCCTGTGTTCACGCGAACAGGCGGATCATAGACAATCCAGGTCAGGGCAATCTGGTTGCGCGCCAAGCTTGGAAATTCCTTCCAGGTGGCCTCCAAGATGCGATCGCCCCATTCCTCTAACTGCCCATCTTTCTGAAAAAACATAGCGTTCTCGTTCTAGCGGCGATCGTCTGAGTAGACAAATATAGCTGTAGATAGACAGCTCAGGACAGTAGGGAAGGGAGATTTGAACGAAGTGTAGACAAACATCAGCAGACTTTCATCAGCAAGCTTTATCCTACGACGGATAATTCGCTTTAACTTCACTGCCCTGTCGATCGTGAATCACGATCTTGTGACCAGGAGCGGAGTCTTGGTCAGGGTCAATCTCCAGCTTTGACATTTGCCTTGCATTGGCTATGGTGTAGTCGCTGGCCCACGCGGATGGAGGCTTTTTGACCATGAACAGCAATCAAGCCAAAGGCTTGATCCTCGGACTTACTCTACTGAGCTTGTTGGGCCCAAGGGTCAAGGCTGAGGACATTCCTAATCCTTCTAGCACTCAGATTTCTAACCCTCAGATTGACATCAAAGCCCATCTACGCATTTCCTCAGAGGCAGCCAGCTATCGCGAGAACCGCAGGCTGAGCGAGGCTCAGTTTCTCAAGATGGCAGCCTTGCCAGGGACGATCGTTCTAGATGCCCGCAGCAAATCAAAGTTTGACCTGCTGCACATCAAAGGGGCAATTAACCTCAGCTTTCCTGACATCGACATCAAGAGCCTGCAAGAGACAATCCCCGATAAAAACACTCGGATCTTAATCTACTGCAACAATAACTTCTCCAACGCGCCAGAAGCTTTTCCGACCAAGAGTGCCCCACCATCCCTCAACATTTCCACCTTCATCACGCTCTACAGCTACGGCTACCGCAACATCTACGAGCTGGGCCCATTCCTTGACGCGCAAACCACAAAGATTCTTTTAGTCTCGTCCCAGGCTTCCAAAAATTGAGGTGAGGGTGCGCCTAACAAGCAGCAGTGGCGAATAGCGTTGATTCGATGCGATCGAGGGTCTTCTCGAAGTTGTCATTCACAATCTGAATGTCGAACTCATCGGCGGCGGCAATTTCTTCCAGGGCCCGATCAAGGCGGCGGGCGATCGCGGCTTCGCTATCCTGTCCTCGGTTGCGGATGCGGTGCTCCAACTCTGGCAGAGAAGGTGGCAGAATGAACATTCGCAGGGCATCGGGGAAGGTTTTGCGGATTTGCCGTGCGCCTTCCAGTTCGATTTCCAGAATCACCCAGCCACCCTGACGAATTCTTTCTTCGACTGCGTGACGAGGTGTGCCGTAGTAGTTTCCTGCAAACTCGGCCCACTCCAACAGTTCACCTTTGGCGACCATACGCTCGAAGGTGCTGCGGTTGATGAAGGAATAGCTGATGCCATCGATTTCTCCCTCACGGGGCGATCGGGTGGTGACAGACACCGACAAAAATAGCTCTGGATGGCGCTGGAGCAGCGACCGTACCAGGGTTCCTTTGCCAACGCCACTGGGGCCCGTCAGGACAATCAACTTACCGTGTGCCATGCGATCCTTCCACTGCTAGAACGTTTTAGAACAAGTAAACTTAAGTAATAATTCTTAATCTAGCGGCGTTTTTCTTAGCTTGACAACCGTAAAAAGGAGAAAACAGGATTTAAAGTCAGGTCTGGAATAAACTTTGAAGCCTGGACTACAGAATTTAGGTTACAGAATTATAGACAGAAAAGCGATCGTTCAGCTTCAATCATTCGGCTTCAACTAATCCAGCCTCAATTAATTCAGCCTCAACTATCGGCTTGATCCTTCACCATGAATCGGTTAGCGACAGTTTCGGGCTGAATGGCGGACAGAATCACATGACCCGAATCCGTGATGATGACTGCCCGCGTCCGTCGTCCGTAGGTGGCATCGATCAGTTGCCTGCTCTCTCTCGCATCGGTGATGATACGCTTAATCGGGGCTGATTCTGGGCTGACGATCGCCACCACACGATTTGCGGTCACGATGTTACCGAAGCCAATGTTGATGAGCCGGATATCCATAAATGATCCTGCTGAGGCGGTAGCCTGCGAGAGCCTAGGCTTTCATCCTAGCGGCACTTCCTGATGCTCCACATCGCCAAACCTACGAGACTCTGAAGCTGAAGACAGCTTGCTTTGACTGTAATTTCCGGGCTGTCTCAGTCTGACGATCGAGTTCAGCATCATTCAAGTTCCCTGCCCTCTTACTCCCTGCCCTCTTACTTCTTCCTGCTTTGCAACCTGTTGACCTCACCACACTCACCGCGATCGCCGCAGAACTGCGAATCGACTGGTTACCCGCCCGTCTGGAGCAGGTCTATCAGCGCGATCGCTATACTTTAGCCCTGGCTTTGCGAACCCTCGATCGCCGCAGTTGGTTGACGATCTGCTGGCATCCTCAAGCGGCCCATCTCTGCGGTGGCGACCCACCGCCTCGCACTCCAGACACCTTCACCTTCAGTCAGCAATTGCGGCATCAGGTAGGCAATTTGGCGCTGGTCGCGATCGCAGTGATCGATCCCTGGGAGCGGGTGCTGGATCTGCAATTCAGCCGTCGGCCAGGCGATCCGGTGCTGTGGCATCTCTACGTGGAAATTCAGGGCAAGTACAGCAACGTGATTCTGGCTAACCAAGACAACCAGATTGTCACTGCCGCTCACCAGGTCAGCGCTCAACAGTCCAGCGTGCGGCCGATCCAGACCGGCCAGCCCTACGAAATTCCCCCCGGACTGACTAACCCGATTCCCAGCCTGGAGGAACCGTTCGATCGCTGGCGCGATCGTCTCCGCCTGATTCCCGCTACCCTTAAGCGCGTCCTGCCCAAAAACTACCGGGGCTTGAGTTCAGCTTTAGCGATTTCTCTAGCGCAACGAGCAGCGCTTGATCCAGAGCAAAACACCGACACCTTAAGCGAGGCGGACTGGCAACGGCTATTTCAAGCCTGGCAAGACTGGCTAATAATCCTGGACTCGCAGCAATTTCAGCCGGGCTGGACAGAGACAGGCTACACCGTTCTAGGTTGGGGCACGACGCGATCGGCTGAGAAACTTCAACCCGTAATCCACCGCTACTACACCGACCAGCTCAACCAGCAGCACTTTGTCCAACTGCGCCACCAACTGAGCCAGAAACTCAGCAATGTCTTGGGCAAGCTGGGCACAAAGGCGGCCGGGTTCCGATCGCGCCTGACCGAATCCGATGGGGCTGACCAGCAGAAAGAGCAAGCTGATTTGCTGATGGCCCACCTGCACCAGTGGGAACCGGGGCTAAAGACGATCGTCCTGTCCAGCTTCACAACTGGTAGCCCCGTCACAATTTCCCTTGACCCGACCCGCAACGCTGTGCAAAATGCCCAAGCGCTCTACAAACGTCATCAGAAGCTAAAGCGGGCGCGAGGGGCGATCGAACCTCTGCTGGCAGCCGTCGAAACTGAATTGAGCTACCTGGAGCAAGTCGAAGCATCCCTGGCAGAACTGAGCGCCTACCAAACTCCCGAAGATCTAGAAGCGCTGGAGGAGATTCGGGATGAACTGATCCAGCAGCAGTACCTCGACGACCCGGAGTATCGCGGCCGCAGTGATCAAGAGGACTCCGCCAGCCAGCCTTACCGCTACCTCAGTCCCAGTGGGTTGGAAGTGCTAGTGGGGCGCAATAACCGACAAAACGATCGCCTCACCTTTCGCACCGCCGGAGATTATGACCTCTGGTTTCACTCCCAAGAGATTCCCGGTGGTCATGTTTTGCTGCGCCTCAGCGCTGGGATGCCGCCAGAAATCGCTGATCTCCAGTTTGCTGCTGACCTGGCCGCCCACCACAGTCGCGCTCGCCAGAGTGAGCAAGTCCCCGTGGTCTACACCGAGCCAAGGCACGTCTATAAGCCCAAAGGCGCAAAGCCGGGAATGGTGATCTACAAGCAAGAGCGCATTCTCTGGGGTCAGCCCCAGCGTCTTCAAAAAGAAAAGCCTCAGCCAATAGAAAGAAATTCATCAAAAAAACATGAAGTTTAATGACAAAAAGATTGTGTATGTTGCTACAATCATCCCTAGAGGGGATTAATAAATCCAGTAGCCCATAGAGTGTTTGGGAACGCGCTTGGGTTCCTCCAAATGAGAGAACAACATATCTGTTAGCGGATCAGAACTCTGTGATCCGCTTTTTTGTTGCCTTGATCGCGCTCCCTTCTCAATCCAGATCGCCCTGCATCACGGTGGCGAGCGCGTCCTTCGCATCCGCTTGGAACTCAGCCACATTGACGCGGCTGAGAAGACCAACAGCCACAACCATGCCGATCGCTTGCAGTCCAAACACTAGCCCATAGGCCAGAACCAGGTTGGGGAAAATGCTACGTCCTAGATCTAGCACCATGCCCCCTAGCACCGTGGCGATCGCCCGTGCCATTGCCTGAGCCAAACCCCACGCCCCGATGAACGTTCCCGCAGTTTCGGCGGCGGTGAGATCTAGCATCAAGCTAATGGCCCCAGTGGTGGTTGTGCCCGAAGCCAGCCCAAACAGCAGTAGGCCCCACTCTAGAAACTTCGGATTGGCGCTGAAGCCTGCCAGAATTACTACGCCCATTGTCAGCGCCACCATCAAGCAACCCAGCCGAGCCGTGTTCTTTTTGCCCAAGCGGGGAGCGATCGCAAACCCCGTGGCGCTGATGCCGATCAGTGTCCCGGTTCCCCAGTAGGCGTTTAGCCGCGTAGTGTCGCTCACACACATCCCAAACACCTGACCGCCGTAGGATTCCATCACTGCGTCCTGCATAAACAGGCTGATGGTCATCACCAGCAGAAAGGTGAAGAATAATCCGGTTTGGCGAGAAGCCGTCAGCACCCTCAGGGCGCGACCCAACGTGATTTGGTCTTCTCGATCGACCAGACTAGAGCGAGTGCCAAAGCGAGAGAATTTCTTCTCGACTCCTACCGTGGCCAAAAAAGCCAGCCCCAACACCAGCCCTGGCACAATCAGAAACAGCCGATTCACCGAAGCCCGCAGCAAACCCAGGTCGGTTTTGCCCAACTCCTGACAGGTGCTGTTGAGCGGCTGTGGTAAAAGACGGGCACTGACGATCGCCCCAATCACAATGCCCACCATCAGCATCGACCAGACAATGCCGACCAGTTTGGGGCGATTGTCCTCGTCGGAAATGTCCACCAGCAGTGCCGCAAACGGAGTTGATGCGGCACTCAAGGCAATGCCATACAGGGCAAACACCAGTGCCAGCACTGCCATCCATCCCCCAGATTCTCCTGTCCACCCCCCAGACTGAAAGCTGTCGCCCAGTTGCCACATCACCTGCACCGCCACGAAAGCCGCGATCGTAAACAGCACCTCGCCCATCCAGATGTAGCCCGTGCGGTGATAGCCCTGGATTGGCTTGGCATCGGAGAGCTGCCCGAACCAAAGGCGAGCCGGCGATACAAACTGGTGCATGGCGATGGCACCGGCGGCAATCGTTGCTGGGATGGCCAATTCTTTGATCATGACGCGGTTCAGCACGCCCAGAGTCAGGATTGACATGATGCCTAAGCCCATCTGGAACAGTCCCAGCCGAAACATGGTGAGTAGATCGAGCTTTGGAGGCTCGATCGTTCCAGCCGATTGAGAATTCAAATCTTTTGTCATCGCCGTTTAACTCAAAACAACGCCAAGCAGTTGGCTCAAAACGTGCCTTGTATTAAAGATAGAGCTTGAAGGAACCCAGGCGATCGTGTTGTCCAGCAATGCCGCTAAAACTCACGCATTAACCTATCAACAGTTAAATTTTCTACGCTTCAGCTTGTTTCTGCTCTGAGGCCCACAACGTACTAGGATCGTTCTGTTACAAGAATTGAAACCCGTAAAGTGCATGGACGCAGTGGACGACAAGAAGATTGTTCGAGAATACTTCAACGCCACGGGGTTCGATCGCTGGCGCAGGATCTACGGCAACGGCGAAGTTAACAAAGTTCAGCTAGATATTCGCACGGGTCACCAGCAAACCGTAGACACGGTGCTGGAGTGGCTCCGGGCAGACGGCAACCTGAGCGGACTCTCGGTAGGCGATGCGGGGTGCGGCGTGGGCAGCCTCAGCATTCCTCTAGCGGAGTTGGGGGCGATCGTCTCTGCCAGCGACATCTCCGAGAAAATGGTGGGCGAGGCCAAGGAGCGGGCGATCGCCACCTTGGGACAGTCCCACAATCCCAGCTTCACGGTACAAGATCTGGAATCTTTGAGCGGACGGCATCACACAATCATTTGCCTGGACGTGCTGATCCACTATCCCCAAGACAAAGCCGCCGAGATGATCTCACACCTCAGTTCCCTGGCAGAGGCGCGTCTGATTCTCAGCTTTGCGCCTAAAACTTTGGCCTATACGGTGCTGAAAAAAATTGGCGATTTCTTTCCCGGCCCTAGTAAAGCCACCCGCGCCTATCTGCACCGCGAAGCCGACGTGGTGCGGATTTTGGAGAGTCAGGGCTGGAAGATCGATCGCAATGCCATGACCAAAACCCGCTTCTACTTTTCCCGTCTGCTGGAGGCAACTCGCGGCTAGGACAGCTCACTGCGGAGCTGCCTGTGGGCTTGAGCGATTTTGGGGTTGGGCGATCGACCCTCTAATGCGGGGCGTTTCCAGAAACCTTTGAGTGTCTGCTAGCAGACGCTCTCCCCACAGGTTTTCTTTCAAGAACTTCAGGTCACTGTAGCGGCCGTCGGTTTGAAGCGCCTCCTCTCCCAAAGCCAGTCCTCGGTCGCGATCGCCCTTCGAGTACAGCGCCACAGCTAGAGCCAGTTGAGGTTCAGCCGCTTTCTTGTCAATTTCCAGAGCTGCTTGCCAGCGCTGAATTGCCGCCGCCACATTGCCTTTCTCGTACTGAATCAGCCCGATGTTGTTGATGGCGGGCCAGAGTTTCTGATCCTGGGCGATCGCCTTTTCGTATTGAGCGATCGCTTCAGAAAACTGCCGCAGCATCAAGTAAGCGTTGCCCAAGTCAAACAGCGCACCGGGAACGTTTGGCTTCAGTTTCAAACCCGCCTGGAGGTACTGCACCGATTTGGCGTACTGGGTTTTCTGGAAATAGGCCGAACCGAGACCAAACAGCACGGCGGAGTTCTTCTGATCGAGGGACTGGGCCTGGTTCAGCGCGACGATCGCTTGGTCTATCTTGGTTGTCTGCAAATACAACCCACCTAACAGAGACCAGACCTCTGCTTTCTTGGGAGCAAGCTGGCTGGCTAGTTCAGCCCGGGGCAACGCCAGCTCATACTGCTGGAACTGGGCCAGTTGGGCGGCCTCTTGGGCCAAGCTCAGCCCCTGCCGCTCCAACTTAACCGAATCGAGTTGCAGGACGTGGGGAACGAGTGCCTGGGCAGAGATAGGTCGAACTGCACTCCCCAAACCTAGGGCAACCAGAAGAGAAACGGAAAAAATTCGCTTATGCACGATGCTGACTCAGGAAAATCCAGATAATTGCTGTTAGCTTAGTCCATCTGCTTGACTGATGGCACAAAATTTGAGGACGAACTCAGAAGCAAAAATTAACAGTGATTTTGAATCACAGCCTTTATCCTGTTGCTCTACTCTATAGCTGACGTTGCGACTTGCCCCCTATGGATCGGTTTACTGTTGAAGTGCTTGCTCAAACTCCCAGCCCCCAGCAGGTGATCTATGCTGCAATGCACCAGGACTACGCGGAAGGCTTTGTGTGGGACGATCGCGATCGCTTTCCCTCAGAGGAAAAAGCGGGCGACCTGATCGTGAAAAATCTCCTGGCCGGCAACCGCGGCCACTACGGCCCGTTGGAGCATCCTCAGATAGTCCTTAACTGCGGCTGGTTCCCCCACAGCACCATGCAGCAAATTCGCACCCATCGTGTCGGAATTTCAATGGATGTTCAATCATTTCGCTACACTGGGCAGCGAATTTTGGATGTGGTGGAGGCCAAGCGCGAGGTGGAGGAAGTATTTTACCTGCGGCCGTTGGGAGCCTATACCGATCGCCAGGGCAAGCGCTATGACTACACTCCAGAACAGCGCCAGGAGGATATCGCTTGGTGTCTGGAAGCCTGCCAGCGCTACCAACTACGGATTAATCAAGGATTTTCTGAGGAGCACGCACGGGGGCTGATCCCGTTTGATGTGCGGCAGCATTGGGTGATTTCTCTCAATGTGCGATCGCTGATGCACCTGCTAGATCTGCGCTGGAAAGGGGATGCCCAACTAGAAGCCCAGAAGCTCTGTGAGGCGATTTTCCCCCATTTCCAAGCTTGGGTTCCGGCGATCGCGGCGTGGTACGAGTCCAACCGCATGAAGAAAGCGCGACTCTCACCCTAGCCCACAAAAATGTGAAGGAACGATGAAGCCGCCGCCCTCGGAAACTTTTTCTGGGGGCGGCGGTCTTGCAGGGAAGATAGCCTAACTTCACTAGCCAAAGACGCAGCACCTTGATGAGGCAAAACCTCTGTCGAGTGCCTCTTCTCTGGCCAGTGGAGAAATTTCGCCGTGTTCTTAGTAGTGTCTGTATCTCTATGGCTGTAGACAGACAGCCTAGGACACTGGGTTTGAAGGGGTGTGGGGGCGTTGCCCCCAGCCAGGGTTTCCACCCCTGCACCCCGTCCTAACCAATGAGGCGATGGCTAAACAACAGTACATTCACCTTCACAGCAACTCATGCAGAATCCTGAAGGAATTTCCCGTTTCGCAAAGTTCTGGAAACGGGCGGCCCTCGTCACCCTGGCAGCCACCACGATCGTCGGCGGCTTGCCCTTCTATGCCGAACCTGCCAGCGCTAAGCCTGCAAAAAACTCCGTCCGCGCTACTCCCAACCAGAGCAGCTTCAGTTTGGCGATCGTCCAGAAGCAAGTCAGCTTCGAGAAAGTCGTGGCTCGCGTCTCCTTAAAGCCTAGACAAGTGGACAGGTTTCTGTCTGAACGGTTTGTCGGCGATTTCGAGTACAAGCTAAAGGGCAAAAAGTTACCCAAAGCCAAGTTTCTCCAGGGTTTGCGGGCGGGCGATCGCGTCGTGGTGCGCCTGTTCACTCCAGACAATCGGCTAATCGGCTATACCGAGTTTGATCTGCTCTCCTATAACTCTGCGGTGACCCTGGTGCTGCCTGATCGCGCTGCTGACTACGGCATTCTCCGTACCGTGCAGGGCGTGGATGTGGATGGAAATTACCAGGTCGATCGCGTTGGCATCGTCTACGACTATTTCACCCAGGTGACTCAAGCCAGCCGTTATCAGGAATCTCGCGTCAGCTTCCTCAGCACAGCTCAGAACATCAACTACAGATCGTTTACCGCGAGTGGACTTCCGGCTCCGCGCCCCAACTGCACCTACCCAGTGTCGTTCCAGTCAGGCTCATACAGTCTGGTCAATCGGACGGTGCAAACGTTTCAGTCGGGCTTGAGCCAGGCGATCGTGGCTACTCCAGGTCAACTGGTACAGATCGTCAACGTCAGCACAACAAACGTCTCGGTCTACCAGGTGCGCCAGCAGATTGCAACTCACCGATCGGTCGGTGTAGTGCGCGGAGACAATGATCGAGATGACGATCGCAACAACGGTCGGAGAGATCGGGATGACGATGACGACGATGATGATGACGACTAGAGTGCTGAGTTAGCTCTAACGCTACGAAAATAAATCCCCGACATCTTTAGAGATGTCGGGGATTTGTCTGCTTAAGACGCTGCTGGTTAAGATGTCGGGGATTTGTCTGGTTAAGATGCTGGGATTGAACTTGCTCGATCGACAAGTTACCGTGATGAGAGCTTGGGGACAACTCTAGGCGATTTTCTAATGTTCCCTGAGATAAGAATCTATGCCCCTACGCGACCAACGCTCGACCTGGCTACCCAAGTTCAACTACCAGGTGTGGATTCTGGCGATCGGGCGGCTGCTGTCGCAGACTGGATCGGGATTTACGCTGTTCTATGCGCCGATCTTTTTCGTTAATCAAGTGGGGCTTTCGGCAACGCAGGTGGGGCTGGGGTTGGGGAGCGCTGCGGTTTCCGGCGTGGGTGGGCGAGTGATGGGCGGCTCGTTTAGCGACTCCCCAACCTGGGGTCGCAAGCGAACGCTGCTGCTGTCGGCGGCAATTTCGGCGATCGCGTCCTTTGTGCTGGCCGCCGCTCACAATTTTCCGATGTTTGTGGCTGGCAACTTGCTGATGGGGTTGGGAATTGGGCTGTTTTGGCCCGCCAGTGAAGCCATGATTGCCGACTTGACCACGCCGATCGAGCGCAATGAGGCTTTTGCCCTAAATCGGCTCTGCGACAGCCTGGGGTTGGGGTTGGGCGTGGTGCTGGGGGGCGCTGTGATCAGCCTGACTCCAGCCTACTGGCTGCTGTTTGTGATCGATGGCATTTCGTTTCTGGTGCTGCTGGCGGTGGTGCATTGGGCGCTCGCCGAGACTTACAAACCGGGGGCATCGCAGGCGGCGATCGCAGGTTGGGGCGAAGCGTTGCGCGATCGGCGGTTGCTCACTTTCTCCCTGGTGAATGTGCTGTTCACGACCTACATCATCCAACTCAACAGCACCATGCCACTCTATTTCACAAATTTCGTCTGGGTGAGCGAGACGAGCAAGGGATTCTCGCCGATCGTTCTCAGTGCGCTGTTTACGGGACATCTGGTGCTGATGGGGGTGGTGCAGTTGCCCGTGGCGCGGTGGCTGAACCGGGTTAGCCGAGTGCGGGCGCTGGAGCTGTCGGTGCTGTTGTGGAGTCTGGGGTTTGGGCTGGTGTGGGTGACGGGCGTGACGAGGGGGGGCGCGATCGTTTGGGCCAGTCTGGTTATGGTACTTCTTTCCTTAGCAACGGTGACGTATCTACCGGCTGCATCGTCGATCGTGGTGGATCTGGCTCCCGTGTCGCTGCGGGGCGTGTATCTGGCGGTGAATTCTCAGTGCTGGGCGATCGGGCAGTTGATCGGGCCGCCGTTGGGGGGCTGGGCCCTGGATAACTCCCCGACAGCGGCCCACGCTTTCTGGCTGGGCTTGGCCCTGAGCGGTGGCGCGGCCCTGTGGATTCTCAGAGTCTTGGGGCGAATGCTGGCGAAGTGAAGCATCGATCGACTCAGGACATTTCGACTCAGGGCATTTCGATCGGGTTAGTTCACCTGCGGGGGGAAGAATCGGAGGGAGAGCGGGTCGATTGGCTAAACATATTCACCAGCAGACAGCCGATCCCCGCATTGATGAAGGCATCCGCCAGATTGAACACGGCAAACTGAATCAGCCGAAAATCCAGGAAATCCACCACCTGACCCAGCACAAACCGATCGATACCGTTTCCCAGCGCCCCCGACAAAATGAAGCCATACCCGGCCTGCTCCCACCGGTTCAACGTAGGCCCGAACCACGCCAAAAACATCAGCGCTACGCCCACCAGCAGCGACAGCCACCGCAGCCAGCCCACCCCTTGACTAAACAAACTAAAAGCGGCTCCGGTGTTGACCACATAGGTAATGTGAAACACGCCCGGAAACAGGGGAATCGTGGCGGGCGGCACGGTCAGGGGCATGGTGTAAACCACGAGAAACTTGCTCAGACGATCGAACACGAGGCCCAGCAATGCAGCGATCCAAAGAATGCGGTTTTTTGTAAACATGGCGGGGCGATCGTGGACAAAGAACTTGAGCAGCTTGACTGCCTGCCTTTTCATTCTCCAGCAGGGTTGAGGCGATCGGAGGCAGGTTGCTAACAAAATACCCTGCCAGCAAAACATCCTGCTAGTAAAACATCAAACGGCGCAGGACAAAGGCGAGGACAGCGATCGCGCAGGCTACCGCAAACTGTCCGGGGAGCGGCGCTAGGGAATAGAGCTTGAGGGAATCGGGGAGTGACAGCCCTAGCGGATTCACCAGCCATCCCAGAGGGTAGACCAGTACCAAATAGGCTATGCCCACCAGATGCACACTCACCAGCCCGCACAAATTGCTGAAAGCCAGGGATTCTAAGCGAGGAGGTGACTTGAACGCCAGAGCGCCGCAGATCCAGGCCGCTGGGACAAACCCCAACAAATAGCCAAAACTCGGCTCCCGCAGATAGCCCCAGCCGCCCCCCTGGGCAAACACTGGATACCAGGTCAGCCCCAGCAGCAGGTAAGCCACCTGAGACAGAACGGCCGCAGTTTTGCCCCCCAAGCACCCCACTAGCAAAACGGCTCCCACTTGGTAGGTCACGCCAAGGGGATAGGCTTGAAGGCCCTGCGCCCCTGACCAAACGGGCAACAGCAGAGAGGCGGGAAGAAACGTACTACCGATCGTCAGCAGTAATCCGATCAAGGCCCACAGCAGTTCAGTGGAGGTAGACATGGCGCACCAGCAAACAGCATTACAGAGAAAACCGCCCCTAGAAGAATGACCGATTGGGGCGATCGCTGTTTAGCCTTTCACTCGCACATCCAAAACGCTCAAGTTGGGAAAATCGTAGACGAAGCCCTCTAGCTCAATCTGAGTGCCGATTTTGATCTTGTTGTTACCCAACACCGGCCCGTTCTTGGTCATCTGGGCATCCCCCACCACCGTTACCAGGTAATCCTTGCTGAGATTCGCTTCCGGTCGAGGATCGGGGAGAGATTTAATGGAACCGTCAGGTTGGGGTGTGGGGACGTTCTTGGTCAACTCCCGCACTGCCTTCACCTTGACTTCGCCGTAGGGTTGGTTCCGAATCACAATGCTGGTTTTATCGCCTTCCTTCAGCAGTCCCTGAGCGCTCTGGGCCCCCACGCTCCTAATCACCACATCCACTTCAACGGGCTTTGTGTTTGCGCCAATTTGGGCAGCGCCCCTAGTGCTGGGCAGCAGCACTCCCAACGCCACAAGCAGGATAACCAGCACAGCGCCGATGTCCAGGATGCTGACTCGACCAAACAAGCGACCTTTTGAATCCACAATAGCCATGAAACCTTGCCCCGATCGTATGCAAAATGGACTGAATTAAAAACAGCTTCCAGTCTAGTACACACCGGGACTTTGGCGAACCGAATGTTGCGAAAGTGCCAGCGTGAGAGTGCCAGCGTGAAAGTGTGAAACTTTGGAGACGAAGGATTACAGGGAAACAAATGCTTCAAATTCGATCGGAGCTGGAAGCCTCACGGGAAGACAAAGAATGTATTGTCGAGATGCTGCGCCAGTTTAATCGCGGCTTTATTGCTTCTCCTGGGTGGCAAAACATGGCGGTGGCGCGGGAGGCAGGGACGATCGCCGGGGTTGCTGTAGGCGAGATCGGGCACGGTTGCCTGCACATTGATTCGCTGGTGGTGCGAGAGGATTTACGTGGGAAAGGTGTGGGTTCGGAGCTTTTGCGAGTAGCAGAGGCGGAAGGGCGCAAACAGAACTGCGTTGGCGCGTATCTGGAAACCACGGATTTTCAAGCGAGAGGATTCTACGAGCGCCAGGGCTATCACATTTTTGGCACACAGGAGAACTTTCCGATCGGGCATACTCGCTACTTCATGCAGAAATTATTCCCCTGACGGCTGTTTTAGCTCTGGCTGTTGCAGGGCTGACTGTTGCAGGTAGGCGGCAGTTTCGGTGCTGACTTGAAACCTGTTGATCCTCTGCCCAAGAAGCTTTGCTGGATAGGCTTTCGCGCTTTAAAGCCACACGTCCACAGCATCACCGTAAGTTTGGACTAAAACTATAGCCATAGCCTCATAGGTTTGAAGGGGTATGAGGCAACGTCCCCACACTCCCTTCAAACCCAATGCCCCAAGCTGTCTGTCTACAGCTATGACTGAGAGCCTACGTTATTCAAAAGCTTTTATAACCATAAGCTGTCCAAATCGGACAACTTATGGTTAC
>DATNQR010000413.1:0-8259 GCA_036703905.1 Thermosynechococcaceae cyanobacterium | reverse complement strand
TCCCGTCGCTCACCTGGTTCAGGCAATAGTAGAGGTGGGCTGCAACGCCTGCTGTATTGGGCGGGTTGAGGGTAGATTTGAACGCAGTCTCAGCCCGATCGTGCAGCTTGCGGCAGTCCTCCAAGTAAGACTGGAACTCCGCCATCAATTCGTCATCAAACGGGTCGGCGGCGAGGTGGAGAATTTGGCTCCGTAGAGGCTTGAGAATCTGCTGAATCAGCCGACAAACAGGCGTGTAGACCTGCTTCAGCCAGCGCTCTAGGGCGAGATCAGCTTGAGCGGCCGCAGCCGCCTGCTGACGGTATTTTTCTTGGGCCGCAGCCGTGCGCTGCTGTCGATCGACCCGCTCACCCACACTGAATCCTGCTGCTTCCAGATCGGCTTGATCCTGAAGTTGGCGATCGTAGGATTGGCGCTGCTCCGGGTCGCCCACCACCTCGTAGGCAGCGTTAATGTGGGCGATGCGATCGTGGTTGGCGGTGTCGCGGCGGCTGTCCGGGTGGAACTGCTTGGCCAGCCGCCGATAGGCTTGCTTGATCTCAGTCTGGGTTGCCGAGGGGCTGACGTTGAGGGTGTGGTAGTGATCGGATTGAACCATGCCCCTATTTTACCGTTTCGTCCCTCACCCACCCAGCATGGCCGGCATGTTCAACTCCGCTTCCTGGAACAGAGGCGTACTCAGATAGCGCTCCCCGAAGCTGGGCTGGATCATCACAATCAGCTTGCCCTCGTTTTCAGGACGGCGGCCCACCTGGATAGCCGCATAGAGGGCTGCACCACTAGAAATCCCCGATAGAATGCCCTCTTCCCGCGCTAGACGACGGCCGTAGGCGATCGAGTCATCGTCGGTTACGGTAATCACTTCATCCAGCAAATTCACGTTCAGCACAGGGGGAATGAAGCCCGCCCCAATGCCCTGAATCTTGTGGGGGCCAGGGCGGCCGCCAGACAGCACCGGACTGTTGATCGGCTCCACCGCGATCGCCTGAAAGCTGGGCTTACGCGGCTTGATCACCTCCGCCACACCGGTGATGGTTCCGCCTGTACCCACCCCAGCAATCAGGATATCCACTGCGCCATCGGTGTCTGCCCAAATTTCTTCCGCTGTGGTGTTGCGATGAATTTCCGGGTTAGCTGGGTTGCGAAACTGTTGCAGCATATAGGCATTGGGCAGCTTGTCCACAATCTGCTGGGCCCGTTGGATGCAACCGCTCATGCCTTCCACACCGGGAGTGAGTTCCAGTTCTGCCCCGTACGCCCGCAGCATGGCCCGGCGTTCGGCGCTCATGGTTTCTGGCATGGTTAAGATCAAGCGATAGCCCCGTGCGGCGGCCGCCATGGACAGGGCAATTCCCGTGTTGCCAGAAGTTGGCTCCACCAGAACTGTTTTGCCGGGGGCGATCCATCCTTCTTTCTCGGCCGCCAGAATCATGCTGATGCCGATGCGATCTTTGACGGAGGAAGAGGGATTCATGCCCTCCAATTTGACGAGAATTCGAGCGCCACACCCTTCTGCTTGGGGAACGCGGTTTAGCTGCACTAGGGGAGTGTTTCCGATCAGTTCGGTAATGTCGTTAGCGATTCGCATAGCGGGGGATGATTTTGAGTTTTGAAGGTTGAGTTTTGGGTCGTTGAAATTGCCTTCAGAATTAGGTTGTGTTGATATTCTTGGCTGAGGCTGAGTTTAAAGGCTCTGCCCCTCTTGAGGACGAAGCCCTTAAACTTCCTTAGCGCCTTCACCTCGTTTAGAGATCAACAGAGCCTAAATGTAGTACATGATATCTAACTGTTTGCGGGCATCGCGCTTGTCACAAAGATCTTGTAATGTGTAGCGCTGAAGAACCGCGTTGACTACCTCGTGAGTTTCCTGCCAGATTTCATGAATCACAGCACTCTCGATCGTTTTAGGCGCAGAGTTGCGATCGGTAGGCTGCGCGTCTGAGCCGTCCAGACAGGTCATCACTTCTAGCAGATTGATCTTTCGGGGTTCCCGCGCCAGGACATAGCCGCCTTTTGCGCCTCGTTGCGATCGCACCAGTCCACAGCGCCGGAGGGTGGCCAGCAGTTGTTCCAAGTAGCGATCGGGTATCTTCTGCTGGGCTGAAATTTGGCGGATTTGCAGGGGTTCGCCACTGCTGTAATGGGCTGCCAACTCAATCAGAGCAGACAGAGCGTATTCGTTTTTACAGGAGATTTCCACAGATAAAAACCAGCGATGAGCAGGTCAGAAAAGAATCACCTAATCATTATACTACGGCTTCTCACTAGGGTTTTGCTAGTTTGCCTCAATGAAAAAACCCCACCGATCGATGGGGCTTAAAGTTTCAGGAGTTTAAGCTACTCCCGGAAGGAGCAACTTTACTTTCACTTCCTAGAAGGTAAAGGTGGTTCGGAGGGTTCCGATCAACACGTCCCGGTTGTCTCTATCCTGTCCGGGGTTGATGATGTAGATCGCGCCAGGAGTAATGGAGATGTTGTCGTTCAACTGGTACTTGTAGAACGCTTCCAGGTGAATGGGCAAGTCGCGGCGATTGGTCGAAGCGCCGAACTGCCGAGGATTACCGAGGTAAGGCTCCACCCCTGCCATGATTCCTAGCAGGTTGCCCTTCTTGCCAAAGTCAGCAATGGCCAAGCCAGCCCCGTAAGTCCAAATTTCACCTTCCGGCAATCCATCACCCAAGTCGTCTGCTGTGATGTAGGAGCCGAAGGCATTGATCGACAGGTTTCTACTGAGTTTGAGCGCACCGGAGATACCGTAGGCATTCACCGTCGTGCCAAAGGTTGTTGGACTGAAGCCGATAGGGTCGCCTGTGTTGGCGTATAGCGTTCCAGAGGAGGAAAGACCGCTACCGCCATCGAAAATAGCAGCCCTGCGGTAAGCACGGACGTAGGTGAGACCAACTGAAAGCGCTTCGCTAGGACTGAAGGTCAACTGAGCTAGAGCGCTATAGCTGCCGCCGAATAAGCCATTACTGGCTGTTGGGTTGTTGGCTGCAAAGGTAACTTGACTTCCATCAGAGTTGTCTGCCAGATAGCCAAGGCTCAGTTTAATGGCACTGGTTACACCAAAGTTTACCCCTAGACCAGAGCCACCACCGATCAAGTAGATGGGGTTGCGCTGAGCAAAGATGGAGAGTGGGCCAGTACCGCCATCAAAAGCCTCCATAAGACCTGAGTTGGTGGGCACGTAGTCGTAGTGCAGACCACTGACCGCAGGAATGTAGACATTGATGTTGTTTCCGATCGGGAAGAAGTAAGCTACCCAATCAATGAAGGCAGCATTGTTATCTGTGAAACCAAAGTTGAAGGTTTGAATTCCTTCTGATCCATAGCCTGGCGCACCAGGGAATGAGAAGCCAGACGTACCTGCGCCAGCGTTACCGGCTGCAATTCGAGTCACCAGCAAGTCTTTACCAGTGAAGCTGGTGTTGAGAGCCAGGCGAACCCTGTTTTGGAAAACCGGATTGTTATCGGTGGGTTGCCGCAGTTCATCGGTGACGGCGAAGATCACTTCTCCCGCCAGCTTGGTAGTGGTGGAGAACTGCTGCTTCTCCAGAGTGGTGGCGCGGGCTTCTAGAGAATCTACTCGACCGCGCAGGGTTGCCAGTTCTGCTGCAAACTCTTCCTGAAGGCGTTGCAGCACAGCCAGGTCTTCCTTCCGCACTAGGTCAGCGGTGCCTGCTGCGATCAACTCATTGACGCGATCGAGACAAGAGTTCAGACCTGCCGCAAACTCATAGCGGGTCAGTGCCTGGTTGCCGCGATAGGTTCTGTCGGGATAACCAACAATACAGCCATAGCGCTCCACCAAGGATTGCAGCGCTTGGAACGCCCAGTCTGTCGGCCGCACGTCAGAAAGCTGAGAAACCGAAGTCACCTGGGACATATCGTCCTTCTTCTGGCTGCCCCGGCCTTCCCGCCCGTAGCGGTTCAGTTGCTCGATCGAATCTGTATCCACCGGAGCCGCTTGGGCGAGCGGTGCTGGAGCGGTCTGAGCGATCGTGGTGGGCACAGTCGCTTTGTTGGAGAACACTGGAGCCAGTTCAGTCTTTGCCACTTCAGGTTGGGCAGTCAGAACTTGGGTCTGGGGAGCGATCGCTTGAGCCACAGGGCTTGTTGCTTTTTCGCTAGCGGCAAAAGCAGCGGTTGAAACTGCCAGAGTAGCGCCAACGATCGCAGGGCTAACTAGCAAAGCCTTGAGCAGGATTTTTGACATTTTTCTATTCTCCTCACACCGAATAAAGAACGTTGTGTTCAGCTTTCTACTGAGCCTCAAGATGCCTTACAGCTATCTCGCAAGTCTCCACTCTGTTCAAGCGTAATCCAATCTAGATTTCATCGCAAGGTTAAAACTGTAGCCTACATCACATAAATTCATTAAAGTGATAAGTTGCTGCATATCCTTATCGGGTCTGATTTCTTGGAAGGTCAGAAATCAAGAATTTACAGCCATAGCCTCATAGTTAGGACGGGGTATAGGGGTTTCACCCTTGGCTAGGAGCAACGCCTCACACCTGCAAATCCAATGCCCTATGTTGTCTGTCTACAGCTACACACAGTCATACAATGAGCTTCCTAAATAAAAACCTGTCTAAAGAACCAGATTGAGCTATCTTGGCTCCAAAACTCCAACAGCTACTGCAAGACTTCTTTGAGCTTTTGCTGGTTCCAGAGGGTTTGGTATAAACCTGGTTGATCGACCAACTCTGCGTGCTTGCCCACCTGAACGATTTTGCCCTGCTCCATGACAAAAATGCGATCGGCAGTAGCGGCAGCAGAAAGTTGGTGAGAGATAAAGATCACCGTTTTACGGTCGGTTTCTTCAGACAGATTTTTAAGAATGCGGCTGGCGGTTTGGTTGTCCACGCTGGAGAGGGCATCGTCCAGAATTAGAATGGGGGCATCCGTCAGCAGGGCCCGGGCTAGAGCCGATCGCTGCCGTTGTCCACCGGAAAGCGTGATGCCTCGCTCTCCCACGATCGTTTCATACTGCTGCGGAAAATTGAGAATCTCGTTGTGAATCTGCGCTTCCTGAGCCGCGTAAACCACTGCAACGTCATCGGCTCCAGGGTTGCCGTAGCGGATGTTGTTGCGAACCGTGGTGCTGAACAAAAAGCTTTCCTGGGGCACGTAGGCGATCGCTCCCCGCAGATCTTCGATCTGGATCTGGGTAATGTCATTGCCATCGAGAAACAACTGCTGGGGTGCAATGTTGATCAGGCGGGGCAGGGCATTAGCCAGCGTGGATTTGCCAGAGCCGATCGGCCCAACGATCGCCACGGTTTCTTGAGGCGAGATCGTAAAGCTGACGTGCTGCAAAGCGGGGGCAGTAAAAGAATCATTTGCCGATTTAGGAAAGGAAAAGGTGAGGTCGCGGGCCGTAACTTCCCCCCGAACCTGCCCTAGATCGAGAGCGATCGCGCTTGATTCGTCCTGAATTTTCGGCTCCACCATCAGCAGAGACTCAATGCGATCGACGCTCACCTCGCCACGCTGGTAGGCGGTGATGGTGAAGCCCAACAGCGCAGTCGGAAAAGCCAACCGCTCCACATACAGCAGCAGCGCAATAAATCCGCCCACCGTGATTGATCCTGTGCTGATCTCACTCACGCCAAACCACAGCACCACCAGCAGACTGACACTTGCCAATCCCCGCAGCAGAGGAAACAGGAGGTTGCGCGTCAGAGACAAATCTAAATTGGCCTGAAAAAGCTGCTGGTTGAGTTCGTCAAAGGCACGGCGTTCGCTTTCCTCTTGGGCATAAATCTTCACCAGACTGATGCCGCTCATGTCTTCTTGGATCAGCTGGCTCAGACCAGAGAGTTCTTCCTGAACTGCCGTTTGCTGCGATCGCAGCTTATCGCTGAACAACTGCACCAGCACCAGCATTACCGGATACACTGCCAGCGCCAGCAAACTTAGTTTCCAGCTAATCGACAGCATCACAGGTAGCGTCAGAACATAGGCAAACACGGTGTTGACCAAACTAAGAAGGGCAAAGCCCAGCAGTCGTTGAATGTTGGTTACATCGCTTGTAGCCCGATTGATCAAATCGCCGACCGTGTTGGTCGCAAAATAGGCGGGTTCTTGGCGCAGCAGATGGGTGAAGATTTTCTGCTTCAGGTCAAACTCCACCTGCCGCCCCACACCAAAGATCCAGATGCGGGAAGCCATCCGCACTGCCCACATGATCGAAGCCAGCACTAGCACCAACACCACGTAGTAGAGAATTTGGTTGAAGCTAAAAGTGACTTGCAGCTTGTCAATGGCATCCCGGATTAGCAGAGGAATGTAGACTCCCAGCGCGTTCACCACCAGGAGGGCAACTACACCAAGAACTGCGGCTTTTCTGTGGGGGTGGAGGTATTCCCCCAGTTTTTGCAGTCGTGAGTGAGCCATGGTGTGCGAATCCTGAAACTCTCCCATGCTAGTCGAAAGTCAGGCGTGATCGCTCCATCTGAAGCTCGATCGACCAAGAGTAGAAATTGAACCTTACAGCTATAGCTAGACAGCTATGAGAGACTGAAAATTCAGAATTGCAGTCCAGTCATTCTCAATCATCCAATTCAATTATCCAAAAGTGAGGAGCTGCGAGTTTCACCCATTCCGCTCTCAAGCCTCTCACTTTGCCTCACCAATCAGCGTGAAAGCTGCCCAATCCAGAGGGTTCGGGTAGTCCTTCAGGGTCGCCTGCATTGCCTGCCTCAACGCGATCGCTCGGTCTGGATTTTGCTGGAGCGATCGATAGAACTGAGTCATCAGCGCTGCTGTGGGCGCATCCGGCACAGCCCACAGCGACACCACCAAGCTGGGAACTCCCGCAGAGATGAAGGCGCGGGAGAGGCCAATCACGCCATCACCCGTGATGCGACCCTGCCCCGTATCGCAGGCACTCAGCACGATGAGTTCTGCTTGCAGCCGCAGCTTCAGGATTTCGTTAGCGGTGAGTAAGCCGTCGTTGTCGCCAGTGGGAGCAAGGGCGATCGCGCCAGGAACTCCCAGCCCTTGCAGCAGAGGTTCTGTGCCATACTCCAGCAGTCCATGAGTTGCTAGATGCACCAAAGTTGCCTGGGGAAGTTTTTGCATTATCTGAGTTTCGGTGGCGGCGGCTCCGATCAGGGCGGTGGTCTGGAGCAGTTTGGCGATCGCCTCAGCCTCAGCCTCAGATCCCATTAACGGCGGTAGAGCGACGGCTGGCTTTCCTGCTCTCAGAACTACCTCTGGCATGGTAGGGTTGCCTACAATCAACGCAGCATCAAACAGGTGAAACCCCGATCGCTTCAAAGTGTGGGTGATTTCCAGGACTTGCAGAGCCGGAGCAGTCAGCAGCGTGTGTTGCTCGATCAGGTATTGTCCAGATTCGGTTTGCAGGGCAGCGAAGGGAACCAGGAACAGAGAGTCCTGAGGAATAAAGATCACGCGATCGCTCGGATCGGCAGGCAGGAGGTCAGCGATCGGCGCAATGAGCAGCTGGTGGAGCTTTTGTAGACCGGGATTGGTCTGGTTGACCGTAGCGCTGGGTGGGTCAGTAGGCTGCGGTTCAACGTCCAGACCCTGCACCGCTTGCCGCAGAGCCTCGCAGACCGATGAGCCATCCAGACACCGAGCCGTGTCCACTAGCGACTTGAGGTTGAGATTTTGCTTCCACAAGGGCTTCAAGTCCACTCGCCGAAAGGTGACTTTGCCAGTTGGAGTCACAACCCAGATCAGCAGCGCTTCTTCTCGCTTGGCCCGTTGCTTGCCGCGAAATTTGAAGTCATCATCGGGGACGATCGCATATTCCACCAGCGTTGCGTTCTGTGCTTTGGCAATCTGGCGGATGCGATCGATGGACAACGCTGTTTCTGAAGGTTTTGCCGCAGCTTTAGCGCTGGATTCAGTGAACTGTCGCCGCGCCAGAAGTTCCACAAAGGCACGGGCGCGACCTTGCTCCGAGGCTTCCAGAGCAGCTTCAGGCTGGTTGTCGGCAATCAGGATTTGCTGGAGTAGGTTGTAGGTATGAACTTGCGTGTCGAAGATGGAGACACGGTAGGTGTCGCTGAGGTCGGGGCGGAGGGTATCCAGAAGCTGAAAGGCGGCCCGAAGTTGAGCGGCAGCGGCAGGGAGTTTGCCTGCACTTAGCAGGGCGTGCCCCAAATTGTTGAGCGATCGCGCTTGCAGTTCTGGATTGCTAAGCGTCTGGGCGATCGCCTGACTCTGGCGGTGCAAATCGATTGCTCGATCGAAGTCTTTCCCATCTTCATAAACCAGCGCCAAGCT
>DATNQR010000412.1:0-11903 GCA_036703905.1 Thermosynechococcaceae cyanobacterium | reverse complement strand
TGAGCTAGTAGGGACGATCGTCGCCAACCCGCCACCCCTCACGAGGAACTCACCCTTGGCAGAAGCGCTCACAATTCAATTACCCAGTGCGGACAGTGCGATCGCCCTCGCTGGAGAGCGGGAACAGAACTTGAAAACCCTGGCCAAGCAGACCGACACCGCGATCGTGCTGCGAGGGCAGGAACTCCGCATCTCTGGAACCCGTGAACAAATTGAGTTGTGCAAGCGCTTGATTCTCAGCTTGAAGGACTTCTGGAGCCAAGGCAAGCCCATCACTGGTGTGGACATTGGGACGGCGTTTCAAGCTCTGGAGAGCGATCTCCAGGACGAACTGCAAGACCTGCGCCAAGATGTGCTGGCTAAAAACCGCCGAGGTTACGAAGTCCGAGCCAAAACTTTCCGACAGCGACAATACATTCAGGCGGTTCGCAGCCACGATCTAACCTTCTGCATCGGCCCGGCAGGCACGGGTAAAACCTTTCTGGCCGCAGTGCTGGCGGTGCAGGCGTTGCTGTCTAACCAGTGCGAACGCTTGATCCTGACTCGGCCTGCCGTAGAAGCAGGAGAAAAGTTGGGCTTCTTGCCTGGAGACTTGCAGCAAAAAGTTAGCCCCTATCTGCGACCGCTCTATGATGCCCTGTATGAGTTCATCGATCCGGAAAAAATTCCCGGCTTGATGGAGCGTGGCGTGATTGAAGTCGCGCCGATCGCCTACATGCGCGGTCGCACCCTCAACAATGCCTTTGTGATCCTGGATGAAGCCCAGAACACCACGCCCGCCCAGATGAAAATGATCCTGACGCGGCTAGGGTTTAAGTCCCGAATGGTGGTGACGGGGGATTTAACTCAGACTGATCTGCCCTCCAGTCAAGCTTCAGGATTGGCGATGGCAGAGCGAGTTTTACGATCGGTGGAAGGCATTGCCTTTTGCCATCTGACCAAGACCGATGTGGTACGGAATCCGCTGGTGCAACGCATCGTAGCCGCCTACGACGACCACGAAGTTTAGCAAGCACCAAGTTTAGCAAGCACCAAGTTTAGCAAGCACGGAGCATCAGGGGCGATCGATGCCGTGAGAAGCTTTCCTGCTCCCGGTGCTGCTGAAGGTGGTGCATATGGTCAAACAGTTTCCAGCAGTATTGCTCTGGTAAGCCACAGGTGATTGCGCCCCGCAGGACAACGCTGAAATACCAATCATTGGGGGCGATTTCCTGCGGCAGCTTGTCCACCACAACGTAGGTTCGCACGTTGGCGTAAATCCGATCGCCGCACTGCACCGAAATGGTTTCGCGTCGGTAGCCGCCGGAAGGCACTTCTTCTCGCGCATCCAACGGATTGCTGAAGCGCCAAGGTAGCTCGTACAGTACGCCTTCCACTGTGGAGCTGGGGTCTTCTACCACGTCCAGCACACCGCAGTTGCGAAAGGACGATCGCCGATAGAAACCCAGTCTGTATCCCTTGAGCGTGGCCGTCCCCACCACGTAGTCATGGGTGTTTTCACCAAAAGTTCGCTTCAGATCCACAGGGCACATGCAGGAACCGTAGGCGAAGTAGTAGAACGTCGGTTCAGCTAATCGGGACAGATCCATGGGACAAGCCTGCTCCAGAGATTTTACAGATTTTAACTTTAAGAGACGAAAGTTGACCAGAGGAGACGATCAATTTCAGACGGTCACTTCAGGATACTCCAATTTTCGTAAACTAACATATCCCACTCGGCGAACCGTAGATTTAATTGTCAAAACTGCTGCGAAGTGGGTAGCACAGAGAACTCTGCAATACTCCAGCCAGAGACAAGCTTGAGTTCGCGACCTCATCGGATTTGCCTGACGACGGGAGAGACCCACTGGTGGATGGTTTCTCGCCTCAACAGGGAAGTGTTTAGCCAAGTGCTGGCAAATCTGCTAGCACTTCGCGAAGGTAGCTTGTTTCGTCAGTTTAAGTCTTTAGATGGGGTTGTGTTTGGACAAGCGCTCTTAGGCTGAAGGTTGAGCAAGCAGCAAGGAGAACGCACAATGTCAGAAGCACAAAAGTCGAAGCACGTCCCCGAAAACATCAATGACGAATGGGAACATGATTTGCATCCAGACCCAATGGCAGGACAAAATCATGGGGTTGAAAGCGCGAGCGCCGAGCTAGAAGCGCCTACTGCTTCCGATCTGAAAGAAGTGCAGGAACATTTATCTGGTCTCAGTAGCGACGAATTGAAGCGCATTCCAGTACTACCTGCTGGAACTCGATTGAAGCAAGGTGCAACTTACATCGATCTGAATGATCCACAGCGGGAGCAGTTTAGTGCAATGGGCAACCAGGAAGCAAGTGCCGATAACTGGTATGTACCCAAGACTGGAGTTGACTATGAACTCTGGAATCTGCTGACGGGTGTGCAAGATCCAAATCGTCTCGATCAATCTAGCCACGCCTAGACTGCACCCCGTTTTGGCTTGAATCTCGAATCTTGCACACGAGGACGATCGCAGCAAATTGGGTTGCTCGCTCCTCATTCCACCAGGGAGACGCTTGCCACCACTCCCAAAGTGGACTGCTTCCCTTGCTTCGGTTGCAGCGTTGGCAAACGGCAGCTAGGTTCGACTTCACATTCAATCCACCCTTCGATCGCGCCACGATATGATCTAAAGTCAAAAATCGAGGAACGCATCCACAAAAAGCACACGCTCCGCCAAATCTCTGTTTGATGGCTGGTTTGAGCTTGTGCTTTTGTGGTTTGATCAGTTCTCTGAGAGGTGACTGTGCGCTCATCTATAGCTTTGTCAGCGGAATGTCTTTATTTTACTGAGGAAATGAAAGAAGCAATGACGCATGAGATGCTTTTCTAATTTTCTCGCTCAACATGCCTAGAAATTACCCGTACCTTGAAGCGAAGGTAATTTCATCCTAATCGTATAACCGTGTGCAAAGCTGGTAAAGCTGGTCAGCTTACTCTCACACTTTGTAGCGCTTCATTTGCTCTGACCATTATGTAATTCTCTGAAAGTGTCGCTAGTCCCTTCAAGTCGCCAGGCGTAGAACGTTCCTGTGATGGGCTTTTTGAGGATAAGCCCAAAAAAGTTTCTGTACCTTGGCCGGATAACTATGCCAACGGTTACTTGCACGAGCCGTAGAGAGAGAGCGATCTAACAGAAACGACAACTTAGTGTTGCTCGTCGTAATGTGTAGGGAACTTTTCTGAGGCTCACGTAGGTCAGCTTCTAGAGGCTCTGAACTATCTTGAACCTTTCTAAACACAGCGATCGTCAGAATTGCTTTTCAGTCTGAGTTATTCAGTTGACTCTCTAGCTGGCTGGAGTGTTTAGGATAACAACGTTACGTTTTTTGTCCTAAATACCCCAAACGTATTGTCTCAGTCTAAACAAACTTCAGTCTGAATAAATTTATGTCGTACAACTTTTTTGCGAAAACTGGCTTCCTGGTGCTGACGCTGGGAACGATCGCCACTAGCAGCCTGCTCAAGGCTTGCTCAATGCCCCAAACCCAAACTTCCAGCCCTACTGGCGCTGGGGCGCAAAAGCCGATGGATCACAACAACATGAATCACGGCGGCATGAATCACGGCAACATGGATCATGGCGGCATGAACCACAGCACAGACATGGCGCTTGGCCCAGCAGATGCTGACTTTGATCTGCGATTTATTGATGCAATGACTCCGCACCATCAGGGAGCCGTGACAATGGCAAAGGAGGCGCAGCAGAAGTCTAAGCGTCCTGAAATTCAGAAACTGGCGACTGATATCATCAACGCTCAAGACAAAGAGCTTAAGCAGATGAAGCAATGGCGACAAGCTTGGTATTCTAAGGCTGGGGCAGAGCTTGTTGCTTTCAATAGTAAAAACGGCAAATCGATGCCCATGTCTCAAGACCAGAGGCAAAGCATGATGATGAGCATGAATTTGGGTGCGGCTGACGATCAATTCGATCTACGGTTTCTCAACGGCATGATTCCCCATCATGAAGGCGCGGTCGTGATGGCACAGGATGCTTTAAGTAAATCAGAGCATCCTGAAATCAAGAAGCTGGCTCAAGAAATCATTGCCTCTCAGAACGCTGAGATTAAGCGAATGCAGCAGTGGAAGCAAGCCTGGTATGGGAAGTAGGTTGAGTCTCTGATTGGAAGGGCTGTGTTTTGTTTGAAGAAAGCGATCGTAGCCCTCCTAACAAAGTTCGTCTCTAGTAAACAAATGTGCGGTCTATGAAACTCAAAGTTGTTCAAAACACCACGTTCAAGCAGTCCACTGAAGATTCTTCTAGATTGCGAGAACAGGATAAAGTCTCTGTTCCAGCAGGAAAAGAATTTGCAGTTCACTCGTGGAAGCTATTGGAGCGTAGCCATTTGAAGGTGGCCCTGCTGGGGGCAACGTTGGGCAACCCTCCACGGAACACTTGGCACGTCTATAGTCCTCACATCAAGATGATCGACGACAAGAACAACGTGGTGGCATTGACTCCAACTCCTTCCCCTACTATCAATGCACTGCCTCTGTCCAAGGTGCTAAATGTTCCCTACAAGAGCCAGCTTGATAATGCTCTGAATCCCACGGGTGCTTGTAATGTGACCTCTTTTGCCATGACAATGGCTTATTTTCAAATCAAAGGTAGGACAGGGGTTGGACAACTTGAAGATGAGCTATACCGCTACATGGAAGATAGTGGACTAAGCCGATGGGAGCCAAATGATTTGGCTAGGATGGCAACGGCTTATGGTTTGCGTGATGAGTTTACAATGCGGGGTAGGTTGTCTGATTTGCGACGAGCGATCGCGTCAGGCTATCCCTGCATTATTCACGGGTATTTCACTGACTTTGGTCACATCATAGTCGTGCGTGGCTACGACCAAAACGGCTTTTTTGTGAATGACCCCTATGGAGAATGGTCGTCCAGTGGGTATTACAACGATGCCTCCGGCGAAAATCTGTACTACTCAAATGGATTGATCCAGAGTAAGTGTTCGCCAGAGGGAGAAGACTATGTTTGGATTCATCGCGTTTCCAGGCAATCAACGTTCTTCGGACAGTCAAAGTAAAACAAAGAACTAAACTGGCAGAAGCAAAAGCCGCGCTCAGCAAGGGCGAAAGTCGATTAGAGTCTGAAGCGGTGGCACAATTGCAACAGGCTGAATCGGCTGGAGAAGTTGCCCAATCGTGGGTGCAGCTTAGGGCAGAAACCTATCAAACACGCCTGCGGCAACTCGGCGCAAGCGCCAATGAGGACGGCACCATCGCAATCACGGCTCCCATTTCTGGCACGGTTGTCGATGGCGAGACAATTGCTGGGGAATCGGGCGCGGACGCAGGCAAAAAGGTGATGACCATCATCAACAGCAGCAATTCACACCTAAGAATCTGTGGCAAAGATCATCGCCTTTTTTTCAGCTTGGCTATTAGCTTGGTTGCCGATCGCCATACCTCTGGCTCGGCGGTTGCACTGGCAACCTTTCACGCCTCTAGCCATCGCCCAGAAACTCCCACTTGTGCTGTCGCTCTACGCGATCGTGCCCTTTCTCCTGGGAGCGACGATCGTCCTGGAGCAAGTTTCTCCCTCGGTCTATGGCATCGCCTGGAATTCCTCTGTTCTTGTTTCCCTAGTGACTGGGCTGAGTTTGGCGATCGCAGGAGTGGCGCTGTTGTTTGGGCTGGAGGTGGCTCTGGGATGGGTGGAGTGGCGATCGCCTGATTTGACTACGGTTGCCTCGATCGCCACCAATTGGGTTCTGCCGCTTGGCTTGGGTCTGGTGATTGGGGCGATCGAGGAAGCGGTATTTCGTGGATTTCTCCTCACCCAACTCCAGCAGGAAGTTTCCTGGTGGATTGCTGCCGTGATCTCCAGTCTGGTCTTTGCCTTGCTGCACCTAGTTTGGGATAGTAAAGCCCTGCCGCAACTACCAGGATTGGGACTCATGGGATTGGTGCTGGTGCTGGCTCGGTGGTTGGATGGCGGCTCCTTGGGGGTGCCCTGGGGGCTACACGCAGGTTGGATTTGGGCCATGGCAAGCTTGGATGCTGCTGGGGCAATCAGCTACCGCGATCGTGCCCCAGTTTGGCTGACTGGATTTGCTGGTCAACCCCTGGCTGGGGGACTGGGATTGCTGCTGCTGTTGCTCACCGGAGGTGTAGTGTGGTCAATCCGTGGGGGTTGACAAGGTGGGAGGGGTCAGCAATAGCTCGACACGTCCTCGCCGCAGTCATCCGCCAGATAGCACAGGGCGCGAAATCGTAAACCCACAAGCTGATCGTAGAGCGGATTCAGCTTGCACAGGGCGGGAATGTGAGCGACTTTGTGCCCAAACAGCGTTACGTCTCGCTCGAAGGGACACTGGGGCGGAATCAGACGGCAGAGCATTCGCGCTACTTTGGGGTCTTGAATGCTCATCTGGTCAAGCCAGTCTCGCACTGGATCGAGCTTACTATGGTGAGTTGGGGGGCGTAGGGCAGCGGCGGTATGCGGTCGCGAGGACGGTGCGATCGTGGACTGGTCTTCTCGTTTGATGGCTTCTAGAGCCGATCGCAACACCTGAAGGATGTCGATCTGTAGCCCTAGTGCTTGGCAATACTGGTTCAACAGGGCATCCTCGCAGGTAGAATACGCCCCGTCTGCTAAAGCCACCATCACCGCCGATCGCAGGAAATTTTCCGCTAAATCAGTATCCTCGCCAAAGGCAGCAACCAGCTCAGCTAAAGAAAGTGGCTCTAGAAGCGGAGATTTTTCCTCGCTTGTCAAATCCTGGTGCAGCAGCGTTGCAATCAGTGATTCTTCTTCAGCATCCAAGTCACCATCTGACCAAGCTATCGTCAGCAACCCACGCATCCAGACTGCGGTTTGCTGGTGGGTATAGGGTTGGCGGGTAGGGAAATGAGTTGTGCCAGGAGTTGTGCCAGTCATAGCGGTCAGCTATAGCAGGGTTGCGATCGCGTTTTCTGAAGTTGATTCTAGCCCCAAGTCCTGGCTCCGACGCTGTAAACTGGAGAACTAAAAGTGGCGGAGTTTGGGTAGGAGTTTTACGTGACGCTGCGAGAATTCGGATTGCTGCTGATATCAGTGCTGACGGCGGTGGGCGGACAGTTCTTCCTGAAGCTGGGCGCACTGAAGCTGGGCAAGGTGAACGCAGGCAACGCTCTGACCCATGTGTTTAACATCCTGCTGACTCCAGAATTGGTCGTTGGGCTGTTCTTCTATGGGTTGAGCGCTGTGCTTTATATTCTGCTGCTGACCCGCATAAATCTAAGCATCATGGGCCCGGCGGTGTCGATCGGCTACATTTTCTCGGTGCTACTGGGCTATTTCTTCTTCAAAGAAGCCATTCCCATCAGTCGAATTGCAGGGTTGGGCCTGATTGCCTGTGGTGTCGTCTTGGTGCTTTGGAAAAGGTAATCTCTCTTGAGTGTTGCTGAAGTGGAGGTTACTGGCCGGGACGAATGACCCTCATCCCCGGCCCTTCTTCCCAGGAGAAGGGCGCTAGAATCCTTACTTCCGCTCCTGTGGGAGTGGATGAGGGAAACTCTAGTAAATTTACCCCTCAATTCAGCAGCGCTAGATTCCCTGCCCCGTTGCAGTTCTGGCTGCGGTTCCAGTTGCAGTCACAACTGAGGTTCGTTGACCGCAGCCTCTCGATAAATAGGCAGCAATACCTGAAAAGCAGAGCCTTCGCCCAGCTTACTCTGCACCGAGATCGTGCCACCGCAGTGGATCAGCAGTTGCTGGACGATCGTTAGCCCCAAACCAGTTCCGCTCAAGGTTTCGTCCTGAGAGGAGCGCCCTCGATAGAAGCGATCGAAGATTTTGGGGATCTCACTAGCAGCAATCCCGATGCCCGTATCTCGGATCTCTAGTTGGACGTGCGCGCCGTGGGGCTTGGCCCGTACCCAAACTTGTCCGCCCGTGGGAGTGAACTTAATGCCGTTGTGCAGCAAATTGATCACAATCTGCTTCAGCCAAGTGTTGACACAGGCGATCGGCGGCAGATCGATCGGAACAACATAGTCTAGCCGCACTCCTTTCTCTTCTGCCAGGGGTTGGTAAGTGCTGACAACGCCCGGAACCACCTCGCTGAGGTGGAGAGACTGCACTCTCTGGTCTGCCATCTGGTCTAGCTGCACCAACTCCAGCAGGCGCGTGATCAAAGAACTCTGGCGATCGCACTCTTGCTCGATCATATCCAGATACCGTTGACGCTGGGTTGGCTTGAGATTGGGAGAACCGAGCAATTTCAGCGCCGTCTTGATAGTAGTCAGAGGGGTGCGTAGCTCTTGCCCCACTGTGTTGAGGAAATCATCCTTCATCCGCACTGTATCTAGCAGCTCGGCATTTTGCAATTGCAGTGCCTCAGAAGTTTCTGCCCGCCTGCGGTGAACGGTGCTGCGCTGCCAGCTTTCCTCTTGCCTCTGAAGCTGTTTGGCATACAGCTTACTTAGGGAAGTCGAGGTTGAACTGGGGGAAAGTGCGGCTATCTGCTGCTGCCAACGATCGACTATCTCTGTGGCGATCGCAGGTTCAAAGTCCCCAGGCAGGTTAATTTGGCTGGCGTTGGGTTGAGCAATCACCCTGGCAATTTGAGCCACAATTTGCTGCGTCAGATCAGCATCAAAGGCACACAGACTCAACAATTGCTGTTTGCGATCGCCCTCAAGCTGCCCCTCGTCCTGCCCATCTCCTATCCCAACAGAGCTGTCAAGACTGGGATGAGTCTGGGCTGAGCGGGAGCGATGAGCCAGCAGCGTCACTTGAATCTGGGCCGACCACACCACCAGAAAATACTCTCGCTTCAGGCAGCTCTGAGGCGGCAGCAGAACCTGAACAGCATTGGGGGCGACAGCTTTTGGGCCTGAAGTTGAGCCGTTGAGCGCTTCTCGCTGATTCTTGAACCAGTACAAAGCTTCAGGAGGATGGCTCGATCGACCATATTGCTCAAGCTCGGCCTGCCATACTTCGCCTCTGGGAAGCTTAGCCCAGACGATTGCAGGGACGGCTTGCTCAATCAACAGATCCATAATTGAGCCGACGATCGATTTAAACGTGATGGGGCTGAGGCACAGCACAGACGGAGTAAGACCCGACGCGCAAGCCAGATCATACAGAGGCGCTTCTGAAATTTGGGGATTCATGAATCTAAACGGGTAGGGGGCGATTCCCGTAGGTTTGGACGGAGGAAACAAACCAATTTCAAGTTGCTTTCGAGTGTTGCTCAGAATTGTAATTGCGGGAACGATCGCAGGGTCAATTTCGGGCAACTGTCCTCGATCGTTACTGTATTTGAGGGCTTCGCCCCCTACACCCCCACTTCAATTCAAAGTGTCAGCACAACATTATCCATTGATACAATCTGGCGGCTCAGACCCTCAGCGATCCTCAGCTTTTTTAGAGAAAGCGGGATCTGAAACTCAAACCAGGTGGGGTCACTTGAGAAGCTGATTTCTTACGATCATTGTAGGAAATCGCTAGATGCCTGGCCGGACTCTGCTCAATTCTGCTGTGTTCTGTTGACTCGTGAATCAATGTGAAGGCGATAAGTCAGTTTGAAGGCGAAGCCCTCAACAGCGTGAAGCTTAAGCCAAGGGCAAACTGAAGCGGAAAGTGCTGCCTCGACCCAGTTCGCTCTCCGCGTCGATCGTGCCGCCTTGCAGTTCCACCAGTCGCCGCGAAATCGCCAGGCCAATGCCTGTTCCCCCGGAATGGCGATCGCGAGAGCGATCCGATCGCCAAAACCGCTCAAAAACATGAGGTAGCTCTTGAGCGGCAATGCCCTGACCTGTATCTGCCACAGCCACCCAAAGCTGGTTGGCTTCGCTCCAAGCGTAGATGACGATCGCGCCTTTCAACGTGTAGCGCAGGGCGTTCCCCAGCAAATTCACTAGCACTTGCTCCACCCGTTCTGGATCAGCCAGAGCCAATGGTAGGTTACTAGCGCACTCTAGTTTCAAAGCGGGGCTAGCTTCTATTAGCTGCTCGGAGAAACGCTCGACCAAAGATCGCAGCAAAGGTTGCAGATCGAAGGGTTGGGCCCGAATAGGCAGATAGCCCGCCTCTGCCTGAGACAGTTCTTGTAGATCGTTGACCAAACGACGCAGGCGGGCAGTTTCCTTGGTCAGTAGTTGATAGACAGGCGGGGAAGGTTCGATCGTGCCGTCAGCCAACCCCTCCAGATAGCCCTCCACTACAGTCAACGGAGTTCGCAGTTCATGGGTCAGGTCGCTAACCAAATCGCGCCGCCTTTGCTCCACGCCTTCCAGATCGGTGGCCATACGATTGAAGCTAAGGGCCAGCCGATTCAGTTCAGGGATTTCACTGGTGGGAACACGCTCTTGCAAATGACCTTCAGCCAGCTTCCGCGTCACCTGCTCGATCTGGATCAGAGGTCGCATGATCCGCTTCGACAGCACGTAGCTAATGCCCCCTGCTGCCGTCGCGCCCAAGATCACTGACCAGAACGCCCCTCGACTCCAGGCCGACTCAAACCCATCCACCAAAGGCCGCCGAAAAAGAGTCAGCATGAAGCTTTTCTCTTCAAGCTGCTGGAGTTGCAGGATAAAGAGTTGAGGGGAGTAGAATTTGCTAACCGCCAGCAGGGTACTCAAGCCCACCATCATGACGATCAGGTTGGAGACGAATAGCCGTTCTCGAAGTCCAAGTTTTGCCATATAGGGTTAGGAGACGATCGCAAGTGAATTAAGGCAACAAGTGAACTAAGGCAACAAGTGAACTAAGGCAACAAATGAACTAGAGCGGCCCAACACTAGCTCGCGCTGGGATCTTCAAACTTGTAGCCCACACCGATCACAGTTTTGATAAACGTCGGAGTAGCAGGATCGGGTTCGATCTTCTTCCGCAAACGGGCAATGTGGGTGTCCACCACGCGCTCATCGCCAAAGAAGTTGCTTCCCCAGAGCTTGTCGATTAACTGAGTCCGATTCCACACCCGACCGGGGTGGCTAAGGAAAGTGGACAGCAGATCGAATTCCAATGTAGTCAGGTCGAGCGGTTCCAGGCGATCGGTATCCACGCAGCGCTGGGCCGATCGCTGGTCAATGTCCAACAGAAAGTGCTGAGTGCGATAACTCTGGCTTTGACCGCCCTGCCGTAGCGTGCGTCGCAACAACGCCCGGACTCGCGCCACCAGTTCCTTGGGACTGAAGGGCTTCACCATGTAGTCGTCTGCGCCAGTAGACAAGCCGATGATGCGATCGAGTTCTTCTCCTCTGGCCGTCAGCATCAGAATAAACGGGTCTTTAGTTCCAGGCTTTTGCCGAATGCGGGCGCATACTTCCAGCCCATCCAGTCCAGGGATCATCAAATCCAAAATAATCAGGTCGGGCTTCTGATCCTGAAACACTTGCAGCGCCGTGATCCCATCTCGGCACGATCGACAGGAAAAGCCCTCTTTCTCTAGATAAAGCTGGATCAGTTGGGCAATTTCAGCCTCGTCTTCCACTATCAAGATGTCCATCCAAGTGACCTTTCTCTTCGGGATTGAACTGCTGATGCAGGGGCATGGCGCGTTCAGACGGTCTTTTGTCGAGTCGATCGCTGCTTGCGGCCCCTTTTTCCCCTCGACTCTAGCGAATTTGATGGCGATCAAGGGATCTTAGTCCTACTTGTATCGTCTTCACTACTTGTGTGCTGAATCCGTGGCGATCGCTTTCGCGGTTTTGGGCTAAAGTCTTTTGTGAGAATCGTGATGAATCATTGAGTACGACCCAGTTGAAAAACTTCTATTGGATTAAGTCTACTCGCCGGACAGATAGGGAAGGCGATCGTCTTCCCTGCACTCGTGATACTTCTGCATACACCGACAGGGGTGATTAACAACATCGACACTAGAGCAGGGAAAAGTCAGAAACAAAAGAAGCGATGAGAGTCTAACCAACTTTCAACGATCAATAGAGCTTTGCCCAC
>DATNQR010000411.1:0-4966 GCA_036703905.1 Thermosynechococcaceae cyanobacterium | reverse complement strand
CGACCTCGTAACTCAGGTGAACCAAATCCTGCGGCAGGGACATCGGTTGGCGATCGAATACGTGGACAGCCGCCGCTTCCGCACCAACTCCTGGAACTCCTACGCTGCGTTTGAAGGGGATGGCCCAGAGGCGATCGCGGCCCTAGAAGCTTGTCTAGCAGAGCATCGGAGCGACTATGTACGCCTGGTGGGAATTAGCGGCAGCGATCGACGCCGAGTACTAGAGACGATCGTTCATCGTCCTGACCATTGAGCAATCGAGCCATTCTATCCTCAGCCGCCGATTTGAGACATCGTGCGGCTGTAGGAACCTAAACTGCCTGATTCTCGCTCCTTGTAGTTAATCTCCGGCTTCAGCAGCAGCAGATCTCGTACCTGTTGCCGGATTTGGGGCAAAGGAACGCCCGATCGCAGGGCAGTTTTCAGGTCAAGCTGACCGGTTTCGTTCAGTAAGCAGGGGCGCAGCCAGCCATCTGCTGACAGGCGCATTCGGTTACAGCGATCGCAAAAGCATTCAGACATCTGGCTAATGAAGCCCAACGTTCCCTTTGCGCCCGGAATTTTGAACACGTCGGCGGGCCCATTGCCGAGCACTTGAGCCTCAGACAGACCCCAGCGATCGCGAATTCGTTGCCGCAGTTCCTCGGAACTGATCCAGCCGCAATTTTGAAACAGGGCATCGTTGCCGATCGGCATAAACTCAATGAACCGGATGTGCCACTCCTGCTCTAGGCTCAAGGCCGCCAGATCCAGAACTTCTGAGTCGTTCACCCCTGGGATCACCACCACATTCAGCTTCAGAGGATTGAATCCAACTCGATGAGCAGTCTGAATACCTTGCCAAACTTGCTGCCAGCGCGATCGTCCCCGATTGCCGATGATGCGATCGAACACTTCTGGATGCAGTGAATCCAAACTAATGTTAAGCCGTCGCAGTCCGGCATCGTGAAGATCCTGAGCCGTCTCTGCCAGCCCAAAACCGTTGGTGGTCATGGAAAGATCCTGAGTTTCGGGAAACTGAGCGATCGATCGCACAATCTCCACCACTCCCGGTCGCAGCAAGGGTTCTCCCCCGGTCAGGCGGAACCGCGTGAACCCGACAGGAATGAAAACCTCTCGCAGCAGGGTTAGCAGTTCTGTCTGGGTCAACAGGTTTTGCTGCAAGGCATATTCCAAGTCTGCGCCCTCTGGCATACAGTACTGGCAACGAAAATTGCAGCGATCGATCAGGCTGATCCGAAGATAGTCAACTGCGTTCATAGCTCTATTGTGCCGGATCTACCAGTGCCGGATCTATTAGCACCAGATTGATCAAGGTTAAATTTGTCAAGGCTAGATTGATCGCCCTGAAATACGAAAAGCTCCACTGCTGGAGCTTTCGCACTGAATTGATCGTAGATCTTTCAAAAAATGGAGCTGACGGGAGTCGAACCCGTGTCCGCTCTGGGTATTGGCACTCCGCTCATTCACAGGTTTAGCTTCTCTAATCCTCGAAGCGGGAACTGTCCCTTATCCCGGACAGTGGGATTCTCTGGTATTGTCTTAGCCAGCGATCGACCAGAGGTGGTCAGCTAGAGCATCCGTTGGGGTTTTTGTCTGTCGATCTTAACGGAGTCGAACAACAGACGCTCGAACCGGATTAGTGGTTGTTAGGCAGCAACGAGTGCTTGCTTACGAGCAAAGGGTACGATGTTGTTTGCATCTATTTTTTTGAGCCTAGATTTTCGAGAGGTGCTCACTCTCGACCTGAATCACGAAGTAACGTTCGCCAAAACGTCGAAACCGTTACAGCCCCGTGTGCTTCTCTTATTATAGTTGTTTTTGAGCGGTTCCGCTGCGGGTCAGGGTGTTTGACCGAGGAAGAGCGTGTGGACGATCAGGCGTATTGGTTGGCGTGGTCACAAATTGATGGACTGGGGCCGATTTTGCTGAGGCGGTTGCAGCAGCAGTTTGGAACCCTGGCAGCCGCTTGGGAAGCCAGCGCTGCCGAGCTGCTCGCGGTAGACGGCGTGGGCAGCGTGACGATCGAAACCATCGCGGTGGCGCGGCGGGCGATCGATCCTGTGGCGTTGCTCCAGGAACACAAGGAGAAAAACCCTAACTTCTGGACTCCTGCCGATGCCGACTATCCGCGCTTGCTGCTGGAGATCCCCGATCCACCGCCTGTGCTGTACTACCGGGGCAAAGTCAGTCGATCGGAAATTCAAGGTCTGACTCCAGGCATTGCGATCGTCGGCACTCGCAGTCCCTCAGATTATGGCCGACGCTGGACTCGTCGCCTGACCGCCGCTCTGGTGCAAAACGGCTACACGATTGTTTCAGGCCTGGCAGACGGCATTGATGCCGAAGCGCACCGCAATTGTATTGAAGCGCAGGGACGGACGATCGCGGTGGTGGGGACGGGGGTAAATCTGGTCTATCCCTGGTCAAATCGCGCCCTGTACGAACAGGTTCTTCAGGACGGACTGGTGATGAGCGAGTATCCCGCCGACACCCAGCCCGATCGCACCCATTTTCCCCGCCGCAACCGCATCATTGCCGGACTCAGCCGAGCGACGATCGTTATCGAAGCGCCGCAGAAGTCTGGGGCACTGATCACGGCTTATCAGTCCAATGACTATGGGCGAGATGTCTATGCGCTACCCGGAAGCTTGGATAATCCTAAGTCGATCGGCTGTCTGACTCTGCTGAACAAAGGCGCTCACGTGATTTTGAGCGAGAGTCATCTGCTGGAAATGCTGGGCACGTTGCCTCAGTTCAGCCCACCGCCAGTCGAACAGCCGCAGTTGCCGTTGAATCTGCCGCCGGAACTGCAACAGGTTTTGCAGGCGATCGCCGATCTGTCCGATCTCAGCCTAGAGGCTGTGCCGTTCGATCGCATTGTCCAGCACTCTGCTCTGCCCACCGGCTCTGTCTCCAGCGCTCTATTGCAACTGGAGCTATCAGGACTGGTGACGGAGTTGCCCGGAATGCGCTACCAGCGAAGTTGAACTAGAAACACTGATGCTGGTACTTTGAGGGCCTCGGAAACTCAGAAGCGAGTTGTTAAACCCTGCTCAGGTCTGATACGGAAACCGAGTTTCCTGGCGTTGTCCCCCAGAAATTACTGAACTGGAAGACCGGATAAAAGCTCTATCTGAACTTGACTTAGAAAGCACGTACTTCATCGTGCGTTGTTCTGAAATTAGGGAATACTCTACGAGAGAAGAACCGTGCGTAGTCTTTAAAGTGCTGCGTAGTTGCATTGATCGATCGCGGCTACGGCACTCTTTCTACGGCTGAGTTCTGTTGTCCTTACTGCTTCTGGAGAAGAAGAATGTCTTTTGAGCTTCCCAAATCGCTACCCGTTTCTGCTGATCCTATGCTGACAACGCCCAGTGCCCCGGTGCTGGATAAAACCAGTTTGACCACTGGGCTACCGGGGAAAAGCCGCCCTAGTGCCTCCTTGCTGTTCGTCGATAGCTCCGTATCGGACTACGGGCAACTCGTAGCGGGGGCAGCACCAGGAACCGAAGTTCACGTCCTCACCTCAGCCCAGGATGCAGTGACGCAGATTACCAACACGCTGCTGGGACGATCAGGAATCTCCAGCGTGCAGATTGTCTCTCACGGGGCAGCTGGGGAGTTGGGCTTTGGCAGCGATCGGCTGGGTCTGAGTAGCTTACCCACCTACACGGCCCAGTTACAAAGTTGGGGTCAAGTGCTGACCGAGGATGCAGATATTCTGCTCTACGGCTGCAATGTGGCGTCGGGAGAACTGGGGCAAGCTTTCGTGCAGATCCTCAGCCAGTTGACTGGGACAGATGTGGCAGCTTCAGATAATCTCACCGGAAGCAGCGCTCTGGGTGGTGATTGGGTTTTAGAATATCAGACGGGCAGCATTGAGTCTGGGTTGGGCTTGAGTCAAGCAACCCGCGATGGCTACGCTGCCACTCTGTCCTTTGCGGACGCCAGCAATTTCACGGTGGGAGCATTTCCTAGTTCCGTTGCAGTAGGAGACCTAAACGGGGATGGTAAAGCCGACATTGTGACGGCCAACGATTCCAATACTGGCTCGGTGCTGCTGAGCACGGGCACGGGCAGCTTTAGCCCCGCTACCAGCATCACTTTGGGGGCGATATTCATCACTTTGGGGGACTTGAATGGAGACAGCAAAGCTGACCTTTTAGCAGTCGATGGCACCGATACTGTCTTAGTGCTGCTGGGCACGGGCACGGGCAGCTTTGGAGCGGCTAGCCGGTTTGGGGTGGGAACTAATCCCTTTTCCGCCGCGATCGCAGATTTCAACGGGGATGGCAAAGCCGACATTGTGGCGGCAAACTATAGCTCCAACAACGTCTCGATGTTGCTGGGCACAGGAACTGGCAGCTTTGGAGCCGCCACCAACTTCTCGGTAGGAGCGGTAGGAGGATCTCCCTATGCCATTGCAGTTGGCGACTTCAACGGCGATGGCAAAGCCGACATCGTGACGGCAAACTATGAGACCAACAACGTCTCGGTGCTACTGGGCACGGGAACTGGTAGCTTTAACCCTGCTACTAGCTTCGCAGTGAAAGGAAATCCCGCTTCAGTTGCAGTTGGTGACTTTAACGGCGATGGCAAAGCCGACATCGTAACGGCAAGCTTTGTGGGCAGCGACGTCTCAGTCCTCCTGGGTACGGGAACGGGCAGCTTTGGGACTGCCGATACCTTTGGAGTCGGGGTCACTCCTTTTTCTGTCGCAGTTGGCGATTTCAACGGCGACAGAAAAGCCGACATCACGACGGCAAACTATGACTCCAGCGATGTCTCAGTCCTGTTAGGTTCTGGAACCGGCAGCTTTGCCGCTGCCACCAATCTTCTGGTAGGAATGGCACCGCAGTCTGTGGCGATCTCAGATTTCAACGGCGATGGCAAAGCCGACATCGTGACAGCAAACTTTGGGAGCGGCAACGTCTCGGTACTGCTGAACACTACAGTTCCCCCT
>DATNQR010000410.1:0-16136 GCA_036703905.1 Thermosynechococcaceae cyanobacterium | reverse complement strand
CCGTTAGACCACGCCAGCCCACAACAAGAGCTTGACGAAGCGATTCTCAGCTTTGACGACATTCAAGCCGAACTCAACTACCGCCAGGCGCAAACTTCGCTACGAGAGTTGATCGGCGGATTGGATCTCACCCCTCAAGAGCAACGGGGATTGGAGCCGGAAATTGGCGGACTGGAAGCGCTAATGGACAAGCTCGATCACCAAGTTGTCCACATTGCGGTGTTCGGGATGGTGGGGCGAGGCAAATCTTCGCTGCTGAATGCGCTGCTGGGGGAGCCTGTGTTTGAGACGGGGCCGATTCATGGAGTCACCCGCGATCGCCAAAGCGCCAACTGGAACATTACCCGTGAGGCGATCGCTGGCAGTGAAGCATTACCAGCGCATCTCCGACCGCGACCGTTGCTGCGAGTGATGCTGCCCAGCGTCACAGATTCTCGCATCGAGTTGATTGACACTCCGGGCATTGATGAAGTGAATGGAGAAGCGCGGGAGGCGCTGGCGCGACAGGTGGCGCAGCAAGCTGATCTGATCCTGTTTTTGATTGCAGGCGACATCACGAAAGTGGAATACCAGGCCTTGTCTGAGTTGCGAAACGCCAGCAAGCCGATCCTGCTAGTGTTCAACAAGATTGATCAGTATCCCGATGTCGATCGCCGTCAGATCTACGAAAAGATTCGAGACGATCGGGTGAAGGAGTTGCTCTCGCCCGACGAGATTGTAATGGCAGCGGCTTCTCCTCTGGTGGCAAAAGCTGTAAAGCGGCCCGATGGACGCACCGTGGCGCAGTTGAGCGTTGGTCAGCCCCAAATCGCCGACCTAAAGCTGAAGATCCTGGAGATTCTGCACCGGGAAGGCAAGTCCCTAGTGGCGCTGAACACGATGCTGTTTGCCGACGATATGAACGATCGCCTAGTGCAGCGCAAAATGGAAATCCGGGAACAGAGCGCCAACCGCATTATCTGGAACAGCGTCATGGTCAAGGCGATCGCGATCGCCGTCAATCCGTTGACGGTGGTTGATATTGTCAGCAGCGCGATGATCGACGTGGCGCTAATTCTGTCTCTGTCCAAGCTCTACGGTATTTCCATGACGAAGCAAGGAGCAGTGGATTTACTGAAGAAAATTGCCCTAACGATGGGCGGCATCAGCGCCAGTGAACTGCTGGCAACCCTGGGACTCAGTTCCCTCAAGGGTCTGCTGGGGTTGGCTGCGCCCGCCACTGGAGGTCTGTCTTTGGGAGCCTATGCCTCGGTAGCAGTGACTCAGGCAGGGGTTGCTGGCGTGTCGTCCTTCGGCATTGGGCAGGTGACAAAGGCTTACCTGGCCAACGGCGCATCCTGGGGCCCGGACGGGCCGAAAACTGTAGTGACTCGGATTCTGGCCTCCCTGGATGAAGCGTCGATTCTCAGTCGAATTAAGGGAGAGTTGCGATCAAAGCTGGACTCCCGCCGCACACAGCCTGGCTCTACTGAATCTTGAAGGTGGTCAGAGTCGGCACGTTCTTAAGAAAGGCGCCAGTGAGCAGCAGGACGGTTTGACTGTCCAGATTGCCCGTGGTATCCAGCCCGATCGCCGCCTGAAACCGCTTGACACCAGATTCCAGGGAAGCACTGGCAGAGTCGAGGTAGCCCAGTTGAGCCAGATAGCGGAGCGCCTGATCAGGAGAGAGTTTGATGTCGTTAGAACTAAAGATGGGGACGTACTGCTGCCGCCAAATGCGATCGAACTGGGCCCGATTCAGGGAGTAGATTCTGCCCCGCGCCGGATCGCCGATCGCCACTGTCTCGGAGTTCATTGCCAGCAGCGCCACCGCATGGGGCAACTTCCGCGCCCCGTCCAGCAGCCATACCCCCAGTACTCCCGGCCGATTGATCCGCCGCATCTGCTCCCAACTAGGTGACAGTTCTACACCGTCTAGACCAACTTCCCGCGCCGCCAGAATCAACTGTGGCATGGAGGTTCCCAGGCGACTTGTCCCCGCCAGCTTTGCGATGCCCGATTCGGTCGCTGGGATGCCCCACTGCCGCAGTACAGTTGCTAGGGCGGAGGGAGCACAACTGCTCATGGAAGTCTGCTTGAACACGCCGTTGGGCTGCAAGTTGTTCTCTAATTCGCCATGAATCGGAGCCAAAAAGTAAGCTTCGGCGGTGCTGAAGCCGCCCACGCCCAATACTCCCAGCAGCACCACGGCGACAATTTGCGATCGAGCTGTTTTCCAGGTAATGACGTAGGCCAGCCCACAAAACCCCAGCAGCACTACCCGCAAAACTGTCCAGGTAACTTGCATCCCGTAGACGCGCCACTCTAGGGGAAACACCTGCATCTGCGGCACATTCAGCGCCAGTACCACCAGCCCAACATAAAGCCCTAAAAACAGCAGAGATTGAGCATTTCTGCCTTTGAACAGATCATTAGCCGTCGCTCCATTCCGCAGCAGCACTCGCCCGATTGCCCTGCCCCACTGAAACGCCAGGCCGCCAAATACCAAAGTTGCGATCGCTTCCAGCACCGTTCATTGCTCCAGGAACCTTTTGCCAGTCTAGCGAGGAGCAGCGATCGCCTGCTGTCCTTGGGTGCTGATTGACTCGTCTCCTCTAGCAACTTTGTCTGCAATCGCGAGTACGGCAAGAATGCTTTAACTCTTGATGCGACTAATGTTTGGATTGGATCGTGTGCCGCACAACCCTACTAGACCTCTGGTTAGAACACGCTGAACAAATTGGGCTAAGGATCATCAAAAGTTGGGAAGAACCGATTTAGATATGTCTGCTCTAGCCGAGTGTCCAAGATTCATTCACCCCTCCTTGCGTCTGCCATACTGAAGAAGTCATTGCCTGATCGTCCCCGAACCCGAATATGTTTGGTACTTTCCAACAGAGCCACTTGCGAATTGAAGTCGCTGCTTCTGAACACGCCCTGCGCGAAAGTTTAGTGAATCCTGAGAAACTCCAGCAATGGTCTCTTCTGCGCCCTGAATCACTGGGCGATCGTTTGCAGTCTGGAGCGACTTTTATGAGCACGATCGGCTTCATCTCCATCCAGCACACTGTAGACGCTGTGGAGGCGAACCGCCTACGCTTTCTCCTGAGTCAAGGAATTGACGGCGTTCACGAATGGCAGTGGGGTGAGGGCTGGGTGCAGTCTCGGTTGGAGGGTGTGTCTCTTCTACCGTTGAATTTGGGGCAGACCTTAAGCTTGGTGCAGCTACGGCAGTTCCTGGTTTCGCATTCTTAGCCGCACAGATTCTGCATGGGAGTGCAAACCTTCAGTGATAGCCAGAATATCGATCGCCCCAGCTACCTTCTGAAGCGCTGTTTGAGAATACTGAATCAGGCTGGAGTGCTTCAAGAAAGTCTCAACACTCAGCGCCGAGGAATAGCGGGCAGAACCAGAAGTCGGCAAAGTATGGTTGGGGCCAGCTAAATAATCCCCCACTGCTTCTGGCGTGGAGCTGCCCATAAAGATTGCTCCCGCATGGCGGATTTTCTCCAACAGGGCCCAAGGATCAGCGACTTCGAGTTCCAGATGTTCTGGAGCAAACTCATTCGACAGTTCTGCTGCATCTTCGATCGACTCCACCACAACGACTAAGCCGTAATGAGCGATCGCCTTCTCCGTCAGCAACCGCCGGGGATGGTCGATCAGTTGCCGCTCCACCTCCTCCACTACCTTGCGTGCCAGTACCGAGTCATCCGTCAGCAGAATTGCTGCCGCCATTTGGTCATGCTCTGCTTGAGCCAGCATATCAGCAGCAACGTAGGCAGGGTTGGCCGCCTTGTCTGCAATAACCAACACTTCTGAAGGGCCAGCTAGAGAGTCAATGCCAACTGTGCCATAAACCAATTTCTTAGCCAGCGTGACGTAGATATTGCCAGGGCCAGTAATCACGTCCACTTTTGGGATCGTCTCTGTGCCGAAAGCTAGGGCAGCGATCGCCTGCGCTCCGCCCACTCGGTAAATTTCTTCTACCCCTGCCTCTTGGGCCGCCACCAGCACCGCCGGATTGATCCCCTTCGTGCCCGCCGGAGTCACCATCACAATGCGGGGCACTCCAGCAACTCTGGCCGGAACTGCATTCATCAACACTGTGCTGGGATAGGCCGCCTGACCACCGGGAATGTACAGACCTGCGCGATCAACGGGGGTATAACGTTTGCCTAGAACAATTTCATCTTGCTCAAAGTGAACCCAGCTTTTGGGGACGCGCTGGCGATGGAACGCTTCAATCCGACCACAGGCAAGCTGAATCGCATCCAGAAGCTCCTTTGAAACTTGCTGGTAGGCGGCATCCAGTTCTGAGCCACTCACTCGTAGTTCCTCTGGCTTCAGTGTCACCTGATCAAATTCGGTTGTGTAATGCAGCACTGCGCGATCGCCCTGCCGCTTCACCGCTTGCAGCACCTCTCGCACAGTTGCTTCTTTGTGGACAACCTGATCGTCGTGAGTGCGATCGCAGATGCGCCGCAGTTCGGATCGTGCCTCAGCCCGCTGAGTAATGATTCGCAGCATGGAGTGGGAATGCCAGTCTTAAGAGTTGCTCACTTGAGTGGGGTGCCTGAGGATTCCGGGTGTTGTCCTCCCTTAGAAGCCGCACCTGCACTCACTCTAGCTTAACCTGGATTTTTTGGGATCACGCCACCGGGGAGCAGAGATGCTATAGTTGTTTATCTAGCGTTCTACGCTGCCGTTTTGTCCTGCTCCATAGAAGAGATTTCAAGAGTCACTGTGGCTAATATTAAGTCTGCTGCTAAGCGTATCGAGATTGCTGAACGGAACCGTCTGCGTAATAAAAGCTACAAGTCAGCCGTCAAGACGCTGACTAAGAAGTATGTTGCGGCAGTTAGCCGTTACGCCGCCAACCCAAGCCCTGAGCTGATGCAAGAAGTTGAGACCCACCTAGCTTCTGCTTACAGCAAAATTGACAAGGCTGTGAAGCGAGGAGCTTTGCACCCCAACAATGGCGATCGCAGGAAGTCTCGCTTGGCTCATGTCCTCAAACTTCACCAACCCACCGCCGCTTCCTGAACAACTTGGCTTTAGAATGGCTGAAGTTATCTCTAGGTCGCGTCGAGTCTTCGTTCGCTTGAGGGTTCTTCCCGTCAGAGGGTTGCCTGATTTTTATCCTCACTCCTCCGCCCGAAGTTCTCATGCAGTTGGTTGACACTCACGTTCACATTAATTTTGATGCCTTCCAGCCAGATCTGGAAGCTGTTTGTGCGCGCTGGCGGCAGGCTGGAGTTGTTCGTCTGGTGCATTCCTGCGTTGAGCCTTCTGAGTTTGCCAGGATTCAGGGTCTAGCCGATCGTTTTCCAGAGCTATTCTTTGCGGTTGGACTGCATCCCCTGGATGTTGCAGATAGGTGGCACGAGGGCAGGTCGGCGGAAATTCTTCGGCTGGCTCGATCGGATGAGCGAGTCGTGGCGATCGGAGAAACTGGACTGGACTTTTACAAGGCAGACAACTTTGAACAGCAACGGCAGTCCTTTGAAGCTCAGCTTCAAATCGCCCGCCAGATCGATCGACCTGTAATCATCCACTGCCGCGATGCTGCTGTTGCCATGCGGGACGTGTTGCAGCGCTTCTGGCAACAGTGGGGATCAGTACGCGGCGTGATGCACTGCTGGGGTGGTATACCAGAGGAAACCCAGTGGTTTCTGGATCTGGGATTCTTCATTAGCTTTAGTGGCACGGTGACGTTCAAGAATGCCATCCAGATTCATGAGTCGGCTCAGATGGTTCCTGTTGATCGTCTGTTGATTGAAACCGATTGTCCCTTTCTCTCCCCCGTGCCCAAGCGGGGCGAAAAGCGGAACGAACCTGCCTACGTTCGGTATGTTGCTGAGCGTGTAGCTGACCTACGGGGTATTCCCGTCGAAGTATTGGCCGCTCAAACAACCCGGAATGCTTGTGCTCTATTTGGTTTACCTCAAGCTGATTTATCCCAACCCCTATTGTCAAACCTAAAGGTTTCTTGACTGCTTCCCAGATCTTTGCTAAGGCAACTCACAAGATGAAGTTTTTTTGTCATAATGAACAGGAGCGCAACCATGCATCGGCATCGATATTTCCTTGCCCCGCTCGAAATCTCAACTTCAACCCCTCGTAAACCTTGCGTCAGTTGGTAAATCTCTTGTGGACTGAAAAGCGCAGACGATTCCAAATTTCAGGAGCTTGGTCTGAACATTTTGATTATTAGCCTCAATAACTCGCCGCTTGGGTTCTAGCCAGAATCCAGGTTTTTGTATTGACTTGCTTACACGATTCACGTAAAATCTGGGACTCGCAATGGGCGCGACCCTTCTGAAGGAGACGCATGGCTGACAACACGTTTACACCCGCTTTTACCTTACCAGACCTGGTTGAAATTCAAAGAGCTAGCTTCCGGTGGTTCCTTGAAGAAGGACTGATTGAGGAACTCGATAGCTTTTCTCCCATCACAGACTACACGGGCAAGCTGGAACTGCACTTCCTGGGCAAAGATTTCAAGCTGAAACGCCCGAAATATGACGTAGACGAAGCTAAGCGGCGAGACAGCACCTACGCCGTGCAGATGTACGTGCCAACTCGCCTGATCAACAAAGAGACGGGCGAAATTAAAGAGCAGGAAGTGTTCATCGGCGATTTGCCGTTGATGACCGATCGCGGTACGTTCATCATCAACGGCGCAGAGCGGGTTATTGTCAACCAGATTGTCCGCAGTCCCGGCGTGTACTACAAATCTGAGACTGACAAGAACGGGCGACGCACGTACAACGCCAGTCTGATTCCCAACCGGGGAGCATGGCTAAAGTTTGAGACGGATAAAAACGATTTAGTCTGGGTGCGGATTGACAAAACCCGTAAGCTCTCGGCTCAGGTATTGCTGAAATCGCTAGGCTTGAGCGACGGCGAGATTTTTGACTCCCTGCGCCACCCAGAGTACTTCCAGAAGACGATCGAAAAAGAAGGGCAGTTTGGCGAAGAAGAGGCCTTGATGGAACTCTACCGCAAGCTACGGCCCGGCGAACCGCCGACCGTTTCCGGTGGTCAGCAGTTGCTCGATTCTCGCTTCTTTGACCCTAAGCGCTACGACTTGGGCAAAGTCGGACGTTACAAGTTGAACCGCAAGCTGCGCCTCAGTGTGCCGGAAACCATGCGGGTGCTGACTGCCCAGGACATTCTGGCTGCTGTGGATTACTTGATCAATCTGGAGTTCGATATTGGACAGATTGATGATATTGACCACCTGGGCAATCGACGAGTGCGATCGGTGGGTGAACTGCTGCAAAACCAGGTACGGGTTGGCTTGAACCGGTTGGAGCGAATCATTCGGGAGCGGATGACAGTTTCTGACTCGGATTCTCTGACTCCTGCGGCCTTGGTGAACCCAAAACCGCTGGTGGCTGCGATCAAGGAGTTTTTCGGCTCCTCTCAGCTTTCCCAGTTCATGGATCAGACGAACCCTCTGGCAGAACTGACCCACAAGCGCCGCTTGAGTGCCCTTGGCCCTGGCGGTCTGACGCGGGAACGGGCGGGCTTCGCCGTGCGGGATATTCACCCCTCCCACTACGGACGGATTTGCCCGATCGAAACCCCAGAAGGCCCCAACGCTGGTTTGATTGGCTCTCTGGCTACCCATGCCCGCGTCAACGCCTACGGATTCATTGAGACTCCCTTCTACAAGGTAGAGAACGGTCGCATTCGCAAGGACATCCCGCCCAGCTACATGACTGCCGACGAAGAGGACGATCTGCGAGTCGCCGCAGGAGACGCTTCGGTGGATGAGAACGGCTATTTGCTGGCAGAGATGGTTCCCGTGCGCTACCGTCAGGAGTTCACGACCACGACCCGCGATGAAGTGGACTACGTGGCCGTTTCTCCTGTGCAGATCATTTCAGTGGCAACATCACTGATCCCCTTTCTAGAGCACGACGATGCGAACCGCGCCCTGATGGGATCGAACATGCAGCGTCAAGCTGTGCCCCTGCTGCGCCCAGAACGTCCTTTGGTGGGAACCGGACTGGAAGCTCAGGCAGCCCGTGACTCTGGCATGGTAGTCGTCAGTCGCACGGACGGTGAGGTGAGCTATGTTGCTGCCGATCGCCTGCGGGTCAAAGACTCCAACGGCCGCGAGATCGAGTACCAGCTCCAGAAGTACCAGCGCTCTAACCAGGATACCTGCTTGAACCAACGCCCGATCGTCTTTGTAGGCGACAAGGTACGAGCGGGTCAGGTGTTGGCAGACGGCTCAGCTACCGAGAAGGGCGAACTGGCTCTGGGCCAGAACATTCTAGTTGCCTATATGCCCTGGGAGGGCTACAACTACGAGGACGCGATCCTGATCAGCGAACGGTTGGTCAGTGAGGATGTCTACACTTCGATTCACGTTGAAAAATACGAGATCGAAGCGCGGCAGACTAAGCTGGGGCCGGAGGAAATCACCCGCGAGATTCCCAACGTGGGCGAAGATTCCCTGCGGCAACTAGACGAGACGGGCATTATTCGCATTGGAGCCTGGGTGGATTCTGGCGACATTCTGGTCGGTAAAGTGACTCCGAAGGGGGAATCCGACCAGCCCCCAGAAGAAAAACTGCTGCGGGCTATCTTCGGGGAAAAAGCTAGGGACGTGCGGGACAACTCTCTACGGGTTCCCAACGGGGAAAAAGGTCGAGTGGTGGATGTGCGCGTGTTCACCCGGGAGCAAGGAGACGAATTGCCCCCTGGAGCCAACATGGTCGTCCGTGTCTACGTGGCTCAGAAGCGCAAGATTCAGGTGGGCGATAAAATGGCGGGTCGCCACGGCAACAAAGGGATTATTTCCCGGATTCTGCCGATCGAAGATATGCCTTACCTGCCCGATGGTACTCCGGTAGATATCGTGCTGAACCCGTTGGGTGTGCCCTCGCGGATGAACGTGGGCCAGGTCTACGAATGCCTCCTGGCTTGGGCAGGCGAGAATCTGGATGTGCGCTTCAAGGTTGTACCGTTTGACGAAATGCACGGGGAAGAGAAATCTCGTGAAACCGTTCACGGCAAGCTCATCGAGGCTCAAGAGATTCTTGACAAGCCCTGGCTCTACAGCGAGAAACACCCTGGCAAGATCCAGGTGTTCGACGGGCGCACAGGTGAACCTTTCGATCGCCCAGTCACGATCGGCAAAGCCTACATGCTGAAGCTAGTTCACTTGGTTGACGACAAGATCCACGCCCGCTCAACCGGCCCCTACTCCCTCGTCACCCAGCAACCTCTGGGCGGCAAGGCACAACAGGGAGGTCAGCGCTTTGGGGAAATGGAAGTGTGGGCGCTGGAAGCGTTTGGCGCAGCCTACATTCTCCAGGAGTTGCTGACGGTCAAGTCGGACGATATGCAGGGTCGCAATGAAGCGCTGAACGCGATCGTCAAGGGCAAGGCAATTCCTCGACCTGGAACGCCTGAATCCTTCAAGGTGTTGATGCGAGAGCTTCAATCCCTTTGTCTAGATGTAGCGGTTCACAAGCTGGATACCCGCGATGACGGCAGCAGCATGGACACTGAGATCGACCTGATGGCGGACGTAAGCAGCCGTCGTGCTCCCTCTCGTCCCACCTACGAGTCCATCTCCAGAGACGAAATGGACGACAGCGACGACTAGACCCAGCAGGCGAAAACTAAATTCAGCAAGAGAGTGGGAGAAGCTGCACGATCGTCTGCCTACCCTCCACTCTCTTTATTTCTACCTTTTGCGGACAAAAATCGAGGGATTGACACGATGCCAAAGCTAGAGCAACGGTTCGACTACGTGAAGATTGGGCTGGCATCTCCAGAGCGGATTCGCCAGTGGGGAGAACGCACCCTGCCGAACGGCCAAATTGTGGGCGAAGTGACAAAGCCGGAAACCATTAACTATCGGACACTGAAGCCCGAGATGGACGGTTTGTTCTGCGAACGAATCTTTGGCCCGGCAAAGGATTGGGAATGTCATTGTGGCAAGTACAAGCGAGTGCGTCACCGGGGCATTGTCTGCGAACGCTGCGGGGTGGAAGTAACAGAATCCCGTGTGCGCCGTCACCGCATGGGCTACATCAAACTGGCTGCTCCAGTGACCCACGTCTGGTATCTCAAAGGTATCCCCAGCTACATGGCGATTCTGCTGGATATGCCCCTACGGGATGTGGAACAGATTGTCTATTTCAATGCCTATGTCGTTTTAGATCCCGGCAATGCCGATAACTTAACCTACAAGCAACTGTTAACGGAAGATCAGTGGATTGAGATTGAGGATCAGCTTTACAGCGAAGACTCTCAGCTTTCCGGCATTGAGGTCGGCATTGGAGCCGAAGCTCTACAACGGTTGCTGCAAGACATTGACCTGGAAAAAGAGGCAGAGCAACTGCGGGAAGAAATCGCTGCTTCCAAAGGACAGAAGCGGGCCAAGTTGATCAAGCGTCTGCGGGTAATTGACAACTTCATTGCTACCGAGTCCAAGCCGGACTGGATGGTACTGTCAGTGATTCCAGTGATTCCGCCGGATCTGCGCCCGATGGTGCAGCTGGATGGCGGCCGGTTTGCTACCTCTGACCTAAACGACCTGTATCGCCGGGTTATCAATCGCAACAACCGTTTGGCTCGCTTGCAAGAGATCCTCGCGCCTGAAATCATCGTTCGCAACGAGAAGCGGATGCTGCAAGAAGCTGTGGATGCCTTGATCGACAACGGCCGTCGGGGTCGCACGGTGGTTGGTGCAAACAACCGTCCCCTCAAGTCCCTGTCAGACATTATTGAAGGGAAACAGGGACGCTTCCGGCAGAACCTGCTGGGTAAGCGGGTGGACTACTCTGGTCGATCGGTAATCGTCGTTGGGCCCAAGCTCAAAATCCACCAGTGCGGCTTGCCGAGGGAGATGGCGATCGAGCTGTTCCAACCCTTCGTCATTCATCGTCTGATCGGTCAGGGATTGGTCAACAACATCAAGGCCGCCAAGAAGCTGATCCAGCGTAACGATCCCACGGTTTGGGACGTGCTGGAGGAAGTGATCGAGGGACATCCTGTGATGCTGAACCGCGCCCCCACTCTGCACCGTCTGGGCATCCAGGCCTTTGAGCCGATCTTGGTAGATGGTCGCGCCATTCAACTGCATCCCCTCGTCTGTCCGGCCTTCAACGCCGACTTCGATGGCGACCAAATGGCGGTTCATGTGCCCCTGTCGATTGAGGCCCAAGCCGAAGCTCGACTGTTGATGCTCGCTTCCAACAACATCCTGTCGCCGGCGACGGGTCGCCCCATCATCACGCCCAGTCAGGATATGGTGTTGGGCTGCTACTACCTGACCGCCGAAAATCCAGATGCCGTGAAGGGGGTAGGCTCTTACTTTTCCAGCATGGAGGACGTGATTGTGGCCTACGAGCAAGCTGTGGTTGATCTCCACTCATTCATCTGGGTGCGCTACGACGGCGAGATGGTGACTGACCAGCCCGATCGTGAGGTGCTAGAGGAGAAAACCGCCGAGGATGGCACTGTCACTCAGACCTATAAGTTCCGGCGAGTCCGCCACGATGCTGAGGGAAATCTGATCTCGCAGTACATTCGGACAACGGCGGGCCGCATCATCTACAACAAAACCGTCCAGGACGCGCTGGTCGTCTAACTCATCAGACTGGCTGGAAAAGCACAGTTTGGAAAAGCACACTTTAGGTCTCGACGCAATTTTTTGGGCGATCGTTCATCATGGCAGAAGCGGGGAAATTGATGGCACCACAAGCAGAGCAACACGTATTTCACAATCGAGTCGTAGACAAAGGGCAACTCCGAAAACTGATTGCCTGGGCGTTCACCAATTACGGCACAGCCCGAACCGCCCAGGTTGCTGACCTACTCAAGGATCTGGGGTTTAAGTTCGCGACTAGAGCTGGGGTTTCGATCAGCGTCGATGATTTGCAGATTCCCGACACCAAACGAAGCCTTCTAGAAGCAGCCGAGGAAACGATCCGGGAAACCGAAGATCGCTACACCCGTGGCGAAATCACTGAGGTTGAGCGGTTCCAGAAGGTGATCGACACCTGGAACGGAACCAGCGAAGAACTCAAGGACGAAGTGGTGCGGAACTTCAAGCGCAACAATCCGCTCAACTCCGTCTACATGATGGCGTTCTCTGGAGCGCGGGGCAACATCTCCCAGGTGCGGCAATTGGTGGGGATGCGCGGTCTGATGGCCAACCCACAGGGGGAAATCATTGACTTGCCGATCAAAACCAACTTCCGCGAAGGTCTGACCGTCACTGAGTACATCATCTCCTCCTACGGCGCACGGAAAGGACTGGTGGACACCGCTTTGCGGACGGCAGACTCCGGCTACCTCACCCGCCGCTTGGTGGATGTGTCCCAGGACGTGATTATCCGGGAACTGGATTGTGGCACTCAGCGCGGTATTCCAGCGCGAGCCATGATGGATGGCGATCGCGTCTTGATTCCTCTGAAAAGTCGGCTGTTGGGCCGAGTCTTAGCGGAAGATGCCCTGCACCCCGAAACAGGAGCCGTGATTGCGGCCCGTAATCAGGATATTTCCGACGAGATTGCTGAACAAATTGGCGCAGCCAACGTTGAACAGGTAATGGTGAGATCGCCGCTCACCTGCGAAGCGACGCGATCGGTCTGCCAAGCTTGCTATGGCTGGAGCTTGGCCCACGCCAAGATGGTGGACATTGGCGAGGCAGTGGGCATCATTGCGGCCCAGTCAATCGGTGAGCCGGGAACCCAGCTCACCATGCGGACATTTCACACAGGCGGCGTGTTCACCGGGGAAATGGCACGGCAAGAGCGGGCTGGTTTCGATGGCACGGTTCGCCTACCCAAGCGCCTGCGGGTTCGCCCCTTCCGTACCCTACACGGGGATGAAGCGTCGATCGTCGATTCTGTGGATGCTACTACCCGGATCACCCTGGAAGGAGCCGACGGACAACAGCAATCTTTCTCCATTGCCCAGGGTTCAACTCTGATGGTGCGGGAAGGGCAGAAGGTCAAGGCCGGAGCCATCTTGGCAGAAGTGCCCCTGACTGGACGATCGCGCAAAACTACCGAAAAAGCTGCCAAAGACGTATCTTCTGACATGGCCGGTGAAGTGAAATTTGCTGACCTAGTTCCTGAAGAAAAGAAAGACCGTCAGGGCAACACCACTCGCATCGCCCAGCGAGGCGGTCTGATTTGGGTGCTGTCGGGAGAGGTGTATAACCTGCCGCCGGGAGCTGAGCCTGCGGTCAAGAACGGCGACTTCATTGAAGCCAACGGTGTGATGGCGGAAACCAAGCTAATCACCGAGAACGGCGGTATTGTGCGTTTGCCCCAGGAAGGCGAAGGCAAAGGTGGTCGGGAAGTGGAAATCATCACCGCTTCGGTGCTGCTGGATCAGGCAAGAGTGCGGGCCGAAACCTCCCAGCGGGGTGACCACTACCTGATCGAGACCAACCAGAACCAACTGTTCTCCCTCAAAGCCACGCCCGGAACCAAAGTCACCAACAACCAGGTGGTTGCGGAACTAATTGACGATCGCTACCGGACGCAACGGGGCGGTATCCTCAAGTATTCTGGTGTGGAAGTGGCCAAGCGCGGCAAAGCCAAGCAGGGCTACGAAGTGGTCAAGGGCGGCACACTGCTGTGGATTCCTGAAGAAGCCCATGAAGTCAACAAAGATATCTCTCTGTTGATGGTGGAAGACGGGCAATACGTCGAAGCCGGAACCGAAGTGGTGAAGGACATCTTCTGCCAAAGCAACGGCGTAGTGGAAGTCACTCAGAAGAATGACATTCTGCGGGAAATCGTGATCAAGGCAGGGGATCTGCACATGGTGGACGACCCTAACCTGATCCCCAAAGAAGGAGCGCTGGTCAATCCCGGTCAGGAAGTGATGCCAGGCCTGACGGTCAATGAACTCCGCTACATGGAGTACGTGGAAACTCCTGAAGGCCCAGCGCTACTGCTGCGCCCAGTGGAGGAATTTCCCGTACCCGATGAACCATCGGTTCCCAGCCAGGAATCGAGCAGCGAAGATGGCGGACGATCGATCAAGCTGCGGGCTGTCCAACGGATGCCCTACAAGGATGGGGAGCGGGTGCGGTCGATCGACGGGTTGGAACTGCTGAAGATTCAACTCGTGCTGGAGATCGACAAAGACGCGCCCCAGCTCGCTGCCGACATCGAACTGGTTCCTGACGAAACCGATCCCGAAGTGCTGCGACTGCAACTGGTGATCCTAGAATCCCTGGTGGTGCGCCGCGATATCTCCGCCGATACCACTCAGGGCGCAACCAGCACTGAAATCCTGGTTACGGACGGGCAGCAGATCGGGCCGGGCGATGTGGTGGCCAGAACTAAGATTCAGGGCAAGGAAGCGGGCGAAGTGCAGGGAATTCGCGAAGGAGCCGAGGCAATTCGCCGCATTCTTGTGGTGCGCGACGCTGACCAAGTGACTCTGAACACAAAGGGCAAAACGCCTAAGGTGAAGGTCGGTGACTTGGTGGTAGCGGGTAGCGAGATTGTTTCAGGTGTGAGGCTGGAGGAGTCGGGACAGGTGCTTCGCATTGAAGACAACCAGGTAACGCTCCGGCTAGCCCGACCCTACCGCGTGTCGGCCGGAGCCGTGCTGCACATCAGTGACGGCGACTTGGTGCAACGAGGCGACAATCTGGTGCTGCTGGTGTTTGAGCGCACCAAAACCGGAGACATTATTCAGGGTCTACCCCGGATTGAGGAACTGCTGGAGGGTCGCAAGCCTAAAGAAGCCTGCGTGTTGGCATCCCGGCCCGGTACGGTTCAGGTGGTCTACGGAGAGGATGATTCGATCGAAATCAAGGTGGTTGAGACGGATGGAGTCGTGACCGAGTACCCGATCGGTCCAGGTCAGAGCGCTCTGGTTTCCGATGGTCAGGAAGTTCTGTCTGCGGAGCCGTTGACGGATGGTCCTGCTAACCCCCACGAAATCCTGGACATTTACTTCAAGTACCACCGGGAAACTCAAGGTCTGCACGATGCTGCTTTGATCGGGCTCCAGAAAGTGCAAACCTTTTTGGTCAACGAAGTGCAGTCGGTGTATCAGTCCCAGGGGGTTGATATTTCCGACAAGCACATCGAAGTGGTGGTGCGGCAAATGACCTACAAGGCGCGGGTGGAGGATGGTGGCGACACTACCATGCTGCCTGGCGAATTGGTGGAACTGTATCAGGTGGAGCAGGTGAACCAGGCGATGTCCATTACGGGCGGCGCACCCGCAGAGTACACGCCAATGCTGCTGGGGATCACTAAAGCCTCGCTGAACACTGACAGCTTCATCTCGGCCGCTAGCTTCCAGGAAACGACCCGTGTTCTGACAGAAGCAGCGATCGAGGGCAAATCCGATTGGCTGCGCGGCTTGAAGGAGAACGTGATCATCGGTCGCCTGATTCCCGCCGGAACCGGCTTCAATGCTTATGAGGAAGTGGGTAGCCCTGATGTAGATCTGGCCTACGACGGTGTAGGCGTGTTCGATGAGGACGCGGATCTTCAAGACGTGGTGCTGGACGATCGAACTGCTCGATCTTTTGGGCTGGATAGCTTGGAAGAGCGCCCCAGCTATGGCTTCGGCACCTATGGCGCACCGACAGCAGATGCGGGCGATGTCTTCTCTCCAATCCTCGACGACGATGATCTAATCAGTGACGACATGGAAGAGGCAGAAGACGTGGACGCAGACGATGACGAAGATTAAGCGTCAATAGTCGGACTGTCAGTAGCCGGAGTATCAATGTCAGAGTAAGGTTGATCGCCCTTACTCTTCTACCGCTCACGTTTTCAGAACCAGTGTTTCTGGTCTTCCAGGGGCACTGTTTTTATTTGCGGTTAAACTCTCCTAAAATGAGTTGACTCTGAAGCTCATACTCTCTATGTCCCGTTCTGGTTCCCTCCGCTCCTACATTCTGACCCGACTCCTGCTAGCTCCTGTGATGCTGTGGGTGATCACTACGGCAGTTTTTCTGCTGCTGCGGGCAACTCCAGGTGATCCGGTGGATGCACTGCTGGGCCCTCGTGCGCCCCAGGCTGCAAAGGACGAGTTACGCAATCAGTTGGGCTTGGGCAAACCGTTGATCTTTCAGTATTTAGATTACCTACGATCGCTGCTGCATCTGGATCTAGGCAAATCTCTCACCACTCAAG
>DATNQR010000409.1:0-3180 GCA_036703905.1 Thermosynechococcaceae cyanobacterium | reverse complement strand
ACTCACCCGTCCGCCACTATGTCCGAAGACACCGTTCGACTTGCATGTGTTAAGCATACCGCCAGCGTTCATCCTGAGCCAGGATCAAACTCTCCATGTTGAAGTTTTGATCGGCTCCGGAAATTAATTCCGGTTCCTCTCGTTCTTTGAATCTAGGAAAACCCTAAATTCGATTTCTTGACGAGGTTTAAGTGCTAAACTGACTCTCAAACTATTCTTTTTTCTAGGTTCTTTGCCGCTCCTTCGGTTCGCTTTCGCGTCCCTCGGTCACCAGCGCTTTACTAATATAACTACCCTCCCTCCCTCTGTCAATACCCTCCTCAACCTTCTTTCAGACAACCTCCTAAACCGTAAGAAAACGCCTGAATACCCCCATCCCTCAACTACGACCACTTGCCAGTCACGCTCAGACCGTACCTAGCCGTCTTGCAGAGCTGTACATAACGCAAGAGTACGAGGAAGGTTGTTGGACTGGGATGTGAAGGACACAGGTGAGCGTAGAAGTCATTGATCCCAAGTAGAGATCAAGACAAACAGGACTTACGCAGAGAAGTGGGATGGGTCAAAGGAATAGTTCAGCAACGCCAGAAACGCAAAGCAACTGCCGCTATCTCCGCTAAACAAAAACCCTCTTCCGGTCGGAAGGGGTTAATCGAGATTATTGCGTCGTCAGCACTTCGGAGGGAAGCCGATCGAACTCTAATCTTTCGTTCTCACCGACGTCAACAAAGATGGTGTCGCCATCGTGGAACTCACTGCGGAGAATACGTTTGGCGATCGCCGTTTCCAGTTCCCGTTGGATTGCTCGCTTCAGAGGACGAGCGCCATACACGGGGTCATAGCCGACTTCGGCCAGGAAATCGAGGGCAGTATCAGAGAGCTTGAGGGAGATTTTGCGATCGGCCAAACGCTGACCCAAGCGCAGAGTTTGCAGCTTCACAATTTGGCGTAGCTCAGATTTCTTCAAACTGTGGAAGATGATGAACTCATCGATACGGTTGAGGAATTCTGGGCGGAACTGCGCCCGCATCGCCTCAATCACACGGCTTCGCATTTCCTCGTAGCGCTCCTCGCCGGCCACATCTAAGATGAACTGCGACCCAATGTTGCTGGTCATAATGATGATGGTGTTTTTGAAATCCACCGTCCGCCCTTGCGAATCAGTGACACGCCCATCGTCCAGGATTTGCAGCATGACATTAAACACATCCGGGTGTGCCTTCTCAATCTCGTCGAACAGCACTACTGCATAGGGACGGCGGCGGATGGCTTCGGTCAGTTGTCCGCCTTCGTCGTAGCCTACGTAGCCTGGCGGCGCACCGATCATGCGCGAAACGGTGTGCTTCTCCATGTATTCCGACATATCGATCCGCACCATTGCTTCTTCGGTGTCGAATAGGTAGGCGGCCAGGGCTTTGGCTAATTCCGTCTTGCCGACCCCAGTGGGGCCAAGGAAGATGAAGCTAGCGATCGGTTTGTTTGGGTCAGACAGTCCAGCGCGGGAACGCTGGATGGCATCGGCTACCGCAGTCACAGCTTCGCTCTGACCGACAACGCGCTGGTGCAGTTCATCCTCCAGTTGCAGCAGCTTTTGCATCTCCGATTCCACTAGTTTGCTGATGGGAATGCCCGTCCACTTGGAGATGATTTCGGCGATGTCTTTCTCAGTTACTTCCTTCTGTAAGAGCGATTTGCCACTGGTTTGGGTGGAAGACAGCTTCGCTTCTAAGTCATTCAGGTGCTGGTTGAGAGCCGGGAGCTTGCCGTACTTCAACTCGGCGGCACGGTTGAGATCGTAATCTCGCTCGGCTTGCTGCACCTGAAGATTAATCTGGTCGATTTCCTGTTTGATGGTTTGGATTTGATCCATCTCGTCCTTCTCGGCCTGCCACTGAGCATTGAAAGCGCTCTGGGTTTCCTTCAGGTTGGCGAGTTCTTGCTCCAGCTTCCCCAGCCGCTCGCGAGAAGCTCGATCGATTTCCTTCGCTAGAGACAGCTTTTCCATTTCCATTTGCAGGATTTTGCGATCGACTTCATCCAGTTCTTCTGGCTTTGAGGTCTGCTCCATCTTCAATTTGGCGGCGGCTTCGTCCATCAGGTCGATCGCTTTGTCCGGCAAGAAGCGATCGCTGATGTAGCGGGATGACAGCACCGCCGCCGCAATCAACGCACTATCCAAGATGTTCACGCCGTGGTGCAGTTCGTAGCGATCGCGCAGTCCCCGCAGAATTGAGATTGTGTCTTCCACGGTGGGCTGATCGATGAACACTTGCTGGAATCGGCGTTCCAGGGCAGCATCTTTTTCAATGTGCTTGCGGTATTCATCCAGCGTTGTTGCGCCAATGCACCGGAGTTCGCCCCGCGCCAGCATCGGCTTCAGCAGGTTTCCGGCATCCATCGCGCCCTGGGTTGCGCCTGCACCGACAACTGTATGGATTTCGTCAATGAAGAGCACGATCGTTCCCTGAGACTCAGTGACTTCCTTCAGCACCGCTTTCAGGCGCTCCTCAAATTCGCCACGATATTTCGCCCCAGCAATCAGCGATCCCATATCCAGGGAAATCAACTTACGGTCTTTTAGGGATTCTGGCACGTCGCCTTTGACGATCCGCTGGGCAAGACCTTCAGCGATCGCGGTCTTGCCTACGCCCGGTTCCCCAATCAGCACGGGGTTGTTTTTAGTTCGGCGAGAAAGGATCTGAATGGTACGGCGGATTTCGTCGTCCCGACCGATCACGGGGTCGAGTTTACCGTCTCGTGCCGCCTGAGTGAGGTCGCGGCCGTACTTCTCCAGCGAATCATATTTGCCTTCAGGGTTTTGGTCGGTCACTTTTTGGCTGCCTCGGATCTGCTGAATCGCTTCTTTGAGTTGGGCTTCTTCTAGTTTAAATTCTGCGAATAACTGTTTGCCAAAGCGATCGTCCTTTATAAATCCCAGCAGCAAGTGTTCGACAGAGATAAACTCGTCCTCAAACTGCTTACGGACTTCATCGGCTCGATCGAGCAAGCTGGCAACGCTATTACCTAAGTAAAGCGAGTTGATGTTGCCACTCACTTTTGGCTTGCTCTGAATGAACTCCTCGGTGCGATCGCGCACCCGCTTGGAGTCAAGCTCCAGTTTATTCAAAACGCTAACGGCTAACCCATCCTGGTTCAGCAGCGACAGCAGCAGGTGTTCTG
>DATNQR010000408.1:0-3050 GCA_036703905.1 Thermosynechococcaceae cyanobacterium | reverse complement strand
TGCCACATTGATCGAAGTGGGATGGTTGATGCTGTTGTTGGCAAAGCTGGCATTCAGCAGAGGATGCTTTTGCAGCATATTGGCGACGGCCTTGGCTAGGAGCGCCGTCATGGTCACGCCTTTGGGCTTGAGTTGCTTGTAGAGTTTGTCCAGGTTGTCGGTGGTGATGGTGTAGCCGACGTGGAAGGTGGGCACTTCCAGACTGACCAGCATATTCCGCACCACGGCGTTTTGCAGCGTAGTCAGGGGCACTTGCTGTCCGGGTGTGGGGGGCGCAGCAGAAACCGGAGCAGTCCGGGCCGGGGCAACAACTGTGGGAACGACGGGCAGGGGGGGGGCTACAGGCGAAGGCGCGATCGCTGCCGGTGTGGGTGCAGCAGTCCGACCGACGGCAGATTCCACATCCTCAGCCACAATGCGACCGTGGGGGCCGCTGCCGCGTAGAGTGCCGAGATCCACTTTGAGTTCTTTGGCTAGCTTGCGGGCGCGGGGCGAAACCACAATACGCCCATTTTCGGGAGTGCCACCGTTTTGAGTGGGTGCAGCCTCGGTTGCGGCAACTGGAGCCGTTTCTTGCGCTGGGGCGCTGGGGGCAGCTTGGGGCTTAGCTTGCTGTTGAGCAGTGGCGATTTCGGCTTCGGTTTCGGCAATCAGGGCGATCGCGTCTCCCACTGGAGCAGTTTCGCCTGCCGGGGTGACGATCGTGGCCAGGTAGCCTTCGTAGAACGACTCCACATCCATGTCTGCCTTGTCGGACTCCACCACCACGACGGTTTCGCCCTTTTCAACTTTGTCTCCGGGGGACTTGACCCAGGAGACAATTTTTCCCTCGGTCATGGTGGAACTCAGCGCAGGCATGAAGACTTCGTAAATCATGGAGTGGCGTGGCAAAAATGGTTGGCAGCATCAGCAGCGAAAGATCAAGTCAATCCGAGTGTTTTGACCCTTCGCTGCGAATTCAAGTCATGTCAGATTCTAACGAAATTCTGGTGGCAAACTATATCAAACTATAGAAGTTTGACGACATTGCCCCGACTGGTGGGAAGGTGACTATGAAACTTGGATTCATTATTGACCCGATCGCCCGTCTCGATCCTGGGCACGATACCAGCGTGGCGATCATGGAGGCGGCCCAGCAGCTGGGGCACGAGGTCTGGATCACTCAAGCGCAGCAGTTGGGAATTGTCGATGGCAAGGCAACGGGGATTTTGCAGCCCGTTCACCTGAGTCCGGTGGAGTTGGTGGATGGTCTTTGGGTAACAGCTAATCCCTGGTTTACCCTGGGCGATGCTGAACTACGGTTTTTGGAAGAACTGGATGCCGTGTTCATGCGAACCGATCCGCCTGTTACTGTGCCCTACCTTTACGCGACCTACATCCTGGACTACATCGACCCCAGCAAAACGCGGGTGATCAATTCTCCCTCTGGTATCCGGGCGGCGAACGAGAAGGTGTATGCGCTGCAATTTACTGAGGCGATTCCAGAGACGATCGTTAGCCAGGACAAAACTGTGATCCGGCAATTTCTGGAGCGCAAGGGAGCCGCCGTGCTAAAACCTTTGGGCGGCAAGGCGGGTGAGGGGATTCTGTTTCTCGATCCAAGCGATCGCAATTTCAATTCTCTGATCGAAATCAGCACTTATCAGGGACAGGTTCCGGTGATGGTGCAGACCTATCTACCGGAGGCGAAGGAGGGCGATAAGCGAATTGTGCTGCTGAATGGGGAGCCGATCGGCGCGGTGAATCGCATTCCCACGGGCAAGGAGTTTCGCGGCAATATGGCGGTGGGCGGTCGGGTGGCGGAGACGGAGATTACGCCTAGGGAACTGGAGATTTGCGCGCAACTTAGCCCGACGCTGCGACGAGATGGTTTGGTGTTTGTTGGCATCGACATTATTGGCGGCTACTTAACTGAGGTGAATGTCACAAGTCCAACCGGAATTCGGGAGATCGATCGGCTCACCGGATCTCGGCTGGGACATCAAGTGATTGAGTGGTTGGCTCAGGCTTAATTGGAGTGATTGAGGGGCGATCGTGAAATGCGTTTCTAATCCTTTATGTAGTACATTCTCACTACAGCTTTTGTGTAGTCAGTTCAAGAAAATCAAGCATAGGGTGAAAACCTATGAGTAACAAACAGTGCTATTGGTGCGAAGACTTAGCAACGACGAAAGAGCATGTCCCACCACAATGTTTTTTTCCAAAGAGAAAGCACTGTGATGGGAGTGTGGCTGACTACAGGAGTAATTTGATCACTGTCCCCGCCTGTTCTAAGCACAACAACTCTAGATCTAAAGATGATGAGTATACGGCAGCAATAGTTGCTATGAACTCAAGAAGTGATATTGCGTTTTCTATACTTAAATCAAAATGGATTGGAGCATTATCGAGAGGTGAAGCATCATTGGGAAAGAGAATTTTCTTTACCGCTAAAGATGTGCAAATCATTTCCCGTGAAGGAGATTTGCTTATCCCACGTAAAACTTTAGCCATCTCATATGAAATAGAGCGTATCAATTGTGTGATCGAGTCCATCGCTCGGGCACTTTATTACTACGAATCAGGCTATCAGGAAAAGTGGACTAAGAACTGCACTGTTAGAAGTCCTAACTTTCTAATGGACGATTTGAGTAAGTCCAAAGACGCTTTTGAAGTGGAGCAAATCGTTCAGTTCTTTAGTCACGGAGAAAAATTCCAAGAACTGAACATTCCTAAAAAGGGTTCGCATCAGGAGGTTTTCTACTACCAGCTTCTCAAAACCAAGTACGGATATTCCGTTATCAAAATGGTTTTCTACGGCGACTTTATCTTTATAGTTATCTTGGGGGAAGCCACTGTAAATTCTTCAAGAGTCTTAATAATCTAGCAATCTATGTCTGGCCTTGCGGTGCGATCTCTCCTTCATAATTTTGGAGTACGATCGTTCCTTGAAGTAGAGGAGTAATGCAGCACTGCTGACTGCTCTATGATGAGGTCAGAGTTTTTGATTCGTTGGAGCGTCAAAGATGGTTTCCCCTGATCTTCTCAACACTTTGCAAAACCTCGATCGG
>DATNQR010000407.1:0-2828 GCA_036703905.1 Thermosynechococcaceae cyanobacterium | reverse complement strand
GTTTCTACCTGAGTCCAGGAGATTTTGGAGTTCACGCCTTGGCAGAGGCCGCGCTTGGTAACGAAGTTGTAGATGCCGCCTTTGCCGTCTTTGTCTCCGGCGTACCAGTTCTGCACAGTGGAGTATTTGATCTCGGCGTTGTCCAGTGCCACCAGTTCCACCACCGCGGCGTGAAGCTGGTTGGAGTCGTACATCGGCGCAGTGCAGCCTTCCAGGTAGCTAACGGAACTGCCGGATTCTGCCACAATCAGCGTCCGCTCAAACTGCCCCGAATCGCCGTTGTTGATGCGGAAATAGGTGGAAAGCTCCATCGGACAAACGGTGTCCTTGGGAATGAAGACAAAGGAACCATCGCTGAACACGGCTGAGTTCAACGCGGCGAAGTAGTTGTCTGCCGTCGGAACCACGCTGCCGAGGTACTGCTTAATCAAGTCAGGATGCTCCCGCACAGCCTCAGCAAAGGAGCAGAAAATCACGCCATCCTTAGCCAGCTTCTCTTTAAAGGTGGTGGCGATCGAAACGCTATCGAAAATCGCATCCACCGCCACATTACTGAGACGCTTTTGCTCCGAAAGGGAAATGCCCAGCTTCTCAAACACCTCCAACATTTCGGGATCGACCTCATCCAGACTCTTCTTCTTCTCGCTAACCTTGGGAGCCGAGTAGTAGATGATGTTCTGGTAGTCGATCGTGGGATACGCTGCGTTCTGCCAATTGGGTTCCGTCATCTGGAGCCAGTGCCGATAGGCCTTCAGCCGAAACTCCAGCAACCACTCCGGCTCTTCTTTCTTAGCCGAAATCAGCCGCACCACATCTTCACTCAGCCCACGGGGAATCGTGTCGGATTCGATGTCGCTGATGAAACCGTACTTGTAGGGCTGATTGACGAGGTTTTGGACAGTTGCACTCATCGGTATGTTCTCGCTCAGGAAAAGGGTTTAGGGGGTGAATTGCAGAATTAAAACTCACAAATCTAGCAAGTGCTAGTACGTCGTTGTGGCACGGACTTGCTCGAAGGTGATGGCTTGCTGATCGCCAGCAAAGTCATTGTCAGGCGTGAGGAACAGCATACAGTGACACTCCTTGCGTTCCCGCATCGGTACACAGGGACAATTCCAAAAAGCAGCGGCTACTTCAGCCTCCTTGTCTTCGTAGTGGCGACAGGGGCAGAGCGGCGCACCGAGTTCGTCTTTGTTCTTGGCTAATCCCTCAATCACCACGGCAGTGACGCTGAGATCGACACAAAAGTACGTGCCCGTATTTTTGGCATACTTCTCAGAGAAGTGACGCATTGCTTCCAGGCTTTTCTGAGTGGCTTGAGTCGGTTGAGTGTCGGGGTTCATGGGGCAGCGCAGCGAAATAACGACAAGTTGACTCTCAGATTCTATAATTAAAACAACCTTGATGTTGCTATTCTGATTGTAAAGTAATTTAGCAACTGTGAGGTTGTTAAAGTCAAGATTAGAGCCTAGTTTTTCGATCGCCCCCTCCCTAGAACCCGCATGACCACGATCCAGCAGCACTCCACCAAGCAGGATATTCTCAGCGATCTACTCAAGCAGGGTCGGGCCACTGCCCAAGAGCTAGCCGATCGGCTGCACATCACGCCCCAAGCTATTCGTCGCCACCTAAAAGACTTAGAAACCGAAGGCCTGATCCTTCACGAAGCTGTGCAAGCGGGCATGGGGCGACCCAACTATTTCTATGCCCTCAGTCGCCAGGGGCGGGATCAATTCCCCGATCGCTACAACGAGTTTGCTGTGTCGCTGCTAGATACCTTGACCGAAACGGTGGGGAAAGAGCAAGTGCGATCGATTCTTCAAAAGCAGTGGGAACGCAAAGCTCAGGAATATCACGATCGCATCGGTACGGGACTGCTCAAGGATCGAGTAGAAAAGTTAGTGGAGATCCGTTGCCACGAAGGCTACATGACTGAATGCCGTGCCATCACCGATCGTCCTGACACTGAGCAGTACGTTTTGACGGAATATCATTGCGCCATTTCCCACATTGCCGAGTCTTTTCCTAGCGTTTGCGGTCATGAGCTAGAAATGTTCGCCGCTGCCCTGCCCGACTGTGAGGTAGAACGCACTCACTGGCTTGTCAAAGGCGAACATCGCTGCGGATATTTGGTGCGATCGAAATAGTCGCCCAGCCTAGCGCGTTTTCCAGCACTCCAGTTTCAGTTTTCTCACCTGATTCATCACCTGAAAATCACGATCTTGTGAAACAAGAATCAGATCGTGCTGAATCGCTGTACAGGCAATCCACAAATCGTGAGGTCGTACTCCTGCTTCCTCAACTTTAAATTTCCTACGCTCCGTCTTATCTTTCGGAGCAAACTTATTAAATATTTCAGTACGAAATCTGCCGTAAATTTTGGATGTCTCTTCATCCACAGAGTAGATCTTAATTTTTTGTAGAAATGTGTTGAGTAAAGCTTGGTTCTCTTCTTTTCGCTGCGACTTTTGAACTAGATATACCAACTCACTATGAACAATTGAGTTGATCGCAACTTCAGTTTCTGTATCTATTAAAGACCTAAACCTCTTAACAACTTCTGCATATCTTTGGACAAATATAAAACTACAGTGGTTAGTGTCTAATAAGTACACAAAGCTTCGTCCAAATCGATCGTCACTGTCTCTCGCGGTTAATCTGATCTAAGCACTCGTCAAAATCATCCCCCGCCCAACCAGGAGAAGTGTCTAGCCAATCCATCAAATCCTTCACAGGAAACTTTCTTTCCTTTTCATAGTTGTCAATTTGCCACAATAGACTCCTTGCGGCATTTTTGATTGCTACTAAATAAGCTTTTAATTCTTGAT
>DATNQR010000406.1:0-8759 GCA_036703905.1 Thermosynechococcaceae cyanobacterium | reverse complement strand
GTTGACCAGAGTGGATTTGCCGGAGCCGGAAACCCCCGTGACACAGACCAGTGCGCGGAGGGGAATATCAGCATCGACGTTTCGCAGGTTGTTGCGGTGGGCATTACGGATGCGGAGGCTGCGGCCGTTCCCAGGGCGACGATCGACCGGCGTGGCGATGGACTGGCGACCAGACAGATACGCCCCCGTGAGGGATTCAGGCGCAGTCAGCAGCGTCTCCAAGTCGCCTTGAGCGATGATTCTGCCGCCATGAACTCCGGCTCCGGGACCAATGTCTACCAAGTGGTCGGCAGCGCGGATGGTTTCTTCGTCGTGTTCCACCACGATCAGAGTGTTGCCAAGGTCGCGCAGTTTGAACAGCGTGTTCAGCAAGCGGGTGTTGTCCCGTTGGTGTAGTCCAATGCTGGGTTCATCCAGGACGTACAGCACCCCGGTCAAGCCTGCGCCAATCTGGGTGGCAAGGCGAATGCGCTGGGCCTCACCGCCGGAAAGAGTCATGGCAGTACGATCGAGCGTCAGGTAATCCAGTCCCACATCCAGCAGGAATTGCAGCCTAGCTTTGATCTCCCGCAGCACCAGATCGCCAATTTGGGCCTGGCGAGGGCTGAGGGCAAGACCGTTTACCCGATCCAACCCCTCACGAATGGAAACACCCGTCAGGTCTGTGATATGAAATTGTCCCAATCGCACCGCTAGGGACTCTGGCTTCAGCCGCTTGCCGCCGCACTCCTCGCAGGGCTGATCGATCAGGTATTGCTCTAGCTTTTGCTTGTAGAGATCCGAGCTTGCCTCTTGATATTGCCGCTCCAGTAACGGTAGTGCGCCATCGTAGGGCCGCTGGTAGCGCTTGGTTTGGCGATAGCGCGAGTCGGTTTCAATCCAGATTGGCTCTGGGGAACCGTGGAGCAGGACGTGCTGCTGTTCAGGAGACAGGTTTTTCCAGGGCGTTTGGATGTCAAAACCGAAGGCCTCAGCCACACTGCACAGGAGGGATAAATAGTAAGTGTTGTCCTTGTCTGACCAGGGAGCGATCGCCGCATACACAGGCAGCTCAGGATTCGGCACAACGAGTTCCGCCGAAAACTTACGGTGACTGCCCAATCCGTGGCAGTTGGGGCAAGCTCCGTAGGGGGAGTTGAAGGAGAAGAGGCGAGGGGAAAGCTCCTCCATGACTGCGCCGTGGTCGGGACAGGCAAAGTTTTCGGAGAAGACAAGAGGGGTAGAGGGGGAAGCAGGTGGAGGAGTAGAAGATTGAACGGCGTAAATTCCGGTTGGCTCGGCAGCTTTGAGGCTTTGGGCGGTGGGCATTGCAACCACATTGCTTGAATTGCCGGCTTCTTCCTCTTGCAGAAGATCGATCGCGGCAATGCCTTCAGAGTGCTTGAGGCAGGTCGTGAGGGAATCGACGAGGCGTTCTTCCAGTCCGGGCTTTTTGACCAGACGATCGACCACAATCTCGATCGTCTGGTGCAGGTTCTTGTCCAGAATGATCGAATCGCTCAGTTCCCGCACTTCACCGTTGATTCGCACTCGCACAAAGCCCTCGGCAGCCAGGCTAGAGAGCAGCTTTTTGTGGGTTCCCTTCTTGCCGCGCACCACTGGGGCAAGGATCTGGAAGCGGGTGCGATCGGGCAGTTCCATAATCCGATCAACCATCTGATCTACAGTTTGAGGAGCAATGGAGCGATCGCAGACCGGACAGTGCGGCTCACCGGCCCGCCCATAGAGCAGGCGCAGGTAGTCGTAAATCTCTGTCACCGTGCCTACAGTGGAGCGGGGGTTGTGGGAGGTGGATTTCTGGTCGATCGAAATGGCGGGACTCAGACCCTCGATCGCGTCCACATCGGGCTTATCCACCTGACCCAAAAACTGACGGGCGTAGGCGCTCAGGGACTCCACGTAGCGGCGCTGTCCCTCGGCAAAAATCGTGTCGAAGGCCAGGGACGACTTGCCCGATCCCGAAACTCCAGTGAAGACGATCAGGCGATCGCGGGGCAGTTCCAAGTCAACGTTCTTTAGGTTGTGCTGTCGTGCGCCCCGAATCCGAATCGTGTTTTGCAAATTGGGCGACAGAATTTTGTGCCCATTCTGGGATAAGTGCTGGGGATCGCCGACAGATTTAGACATACCGAAGGTTAGAAACAATCCTTAGTAATTGTATCGTTCCAGTCTGAGCTTCGCTGACTGACGCATAGGTTGGTCAAACTTCGTAATACACTTGAACTAAAGCTGCTTTGCCTACATGACTCGTACATCGGTAGATTTAGAATTAGAAGTAGATTTTAGATCTCTAGGTCTTTGGCAAAGCCAAAGAGAGTCCAGGGGTTATTCTGGTGCTCAGCATCAATCGCCACAGCATAGCCTGCGTCCTGAGATTTCTGCCTACAGGCAGGGCGGATGTTCAGCCAAGAGGCGTATTCTGGTCTTACTTATGGCTTTTTGTGGTGTCTCTTTGCAGTCGTTCTCTGAGTAGCGTTCTTTAGGTAAGGTTGTGGAGTTGGAATCGAAGCTGGAGGAAATTGAGATTCAACTGTTGTTGCAGGGCGTGTATCAGTGCTACGGATTCGACTTCCGCAACTATGCCCTTTCTTCCTTGCGGCGGCGTGTTCGTAATCTGCTGCGTACTGAGAAGCTGCCGACTGTTTCAGCCTTGCAGGAGCGTGTCCTGCACGATCGCGTCTGTCTGGAGCGGTTTTTGCTGGGCCTAACGGTCAATGTCACTGCAATGTTCCGTGATCCAAGTTTCTTCGTGGCTTTTCGGCAACAAGTTGTGCCCCTGCTGCGAACCTACCCCTTCATCCGCATTTGGCACGCGGGTTGCTCCACAGGTCAGGAAGTGTACTCGATGGCAATCCTGCTGCAAGAAGAAGGGCTATATCATCGCTGTCGCATCTATGCCACCGATACAAACGAGCAAGTGCTTCAGAGCGCCAAGCAGGGAATCTATCCGTTAGAACGGATGCAGGAGTACACCCATCTGTATCTAAAAGCCGGGGGAAAACGATCGTTCTCGGAGTACTACACGGCGGCTTATGAAAATGCTTTGTTTCGATCGTCGCTCCGGGATAATGTAGTTTTCTCTCAGCACAACCTGGCGACGGATCAATCCTTCAACGAGTTCAACGTGATTTTCTGTCGCAATGTTCTAATTTACTTTGACAAAACTCTGCAAGCGCGAGTTCACCAGCTATTTCACGATAGTCTTTGCACCTTTGGAATTTTGGGCCTGGGGCGACAAGAGTCGCTAAAACTGACACCCTACGAGAAATACTATGAGGAGCTGGTGCGGAAGGAAAAACTTTATCGGAGAGTGGGATAGTGGGGGCGGAGCTGGTAGTGATTGGCACATCTTTGGGAGGATTGACGGCCCTGAAAGTGATTTTGGGAGGACTGGCGGCGGATTTTACCGTACCGATCGCCGTGGTGCAGCATCGCCACCGCGACTCAGATCACATGATGAGCGATTTTTTGCGCCAGTTTCTTCAATTGCCCATCGTTGAGGTGGAAGACAAAGACCCGATCGTGCTGGGGCACATTTACCTCGCTCCCCCGGACTATCACTTGCTTGTGGAGCCGGGGTATTTTGCCCTGTCCATAGATGAACCAGTTCTCTACGCTCGCCCGTCGATCGACGTTTTGTTTGAATCAGCAGCCGATACCTACGGCGCAGGCAGTTTGGGGGTTGTTCTAACGGGGACAAACCGCGATGGAGCGCGGGGGTTGGCACGGATTAGAGCGGCGGGGGGCCAGGCGATCGTCCAAGACCCAGCCACCGCCGAAGGGCGAGTGATGCCGGAAGCAGCAATCGCCGCCACCCCCACCGCCACAGTTCTGCCCCTGGAGACGATCGCCGCCTACCTCACCACTCACTGCGACCCGTGGAGATAGACCATGCAGCCAGTCCCTCGCACTAGCATTCTGCTCGTAGATGACCACCCAGAGAACCTGCTGACCTTGGAAGCAATTCTAGGAGGATTGGGAGAAAATCTGGTGCGGGCCAACTCCGGGCAAGAAGCGCTGCGCTGTCTGCTGGATCAGGACTTCGCGGTGATTTTGCTAGATGTGCAAATGCCGGACATGGACGGGTTTGAGACGGCTGCCTTGATCCGCAGTCGCGCTCGATCGTGCCAAACGCCGATCATTTTCCTGACAGCCTTCAGTACTAGCGACCAGCTCATGTTCAAGGGCTACTCTCTGGGTGCAGTGGACTATCTGCACAAGCCGGTCGATCCTGGCATCCTCACCTCAAAAGTGACAGTGTTTGTGGAATTGTTCAAAAAGACGGAAGCGCTGAAGCAGCAAGCGGCCCAGCTCACTGTCGCTAATGCCCAGCTTCAGCGTAGTGAGGAGCAGTTTCGATCGTTGAGTGCCTCGTCGCCAGTGGGCATCTTCGTCACCGACACTCAGGGACACTGCACTTACATGAACCCGCGCTGCTTGGCTCTGTGCCAGTTGACTCCTGCCAATCAAGATGCCGGTTGGCTGCAAGCAGTTCACCCCGACAATCGAGCCGCCGTGGTGGCCGAGTGGAATACTTATCTGCAAAACCACCAGGACTTTTTGAGTGAATTCCAGTTGCAGGCAGGGGAAGTGCTGCGATCGGTGCAGGTGCGATCGTCTCCCATGCTGTCCGATCGAGGTCGACCGCTCGGTCATGTGGGCACGATCGAGGACATCAGCGATCGCAAGCAGGCCGAAGCCGCTCGGCATCAAGTCATTCAGGAGCAGGTGGCGCGCCGAGAAGCCGAAGCCGCCAACCAGATGAAAGACGACTTTCTGGCGGTGCTGTCCCACGAACTCCGCACCCCGCTCAACTCGATGCTGGGCTGGTCGCGCCTACTCCGCACCCGCAAGTTTGATCAGGAAACCATCGATCGCGCCCTGGAAACGATCGAGCGCAATGCCAACGCCCAGGCGCAACTGATTGAGGACATTCTGGATGTCTCCAAAATCATTCGAGGTAAGCTGCGCCTGAGCTGTGGCCCAACGGATCTGCTGAGCACAGTCCAAGCAGCCGTGGATGCGGTGCGCCCGTCCGCCGAAGCAAAGGCGATCGATCTTCAATTCATATCGCCTTTGGAACCCAATCAGTCAGAACCAAATCAGTTGGAGCCAAATCAAACAGCAGACCCCTGTGAAGATTCTCCTGCCCCTGAGGTTCTTAGTTTTGAGCCTTCCAGTCTTGAGCCTTCCGGTCTTGAGCTTCCCACTTTTGAGCTTTCCAGTCTTGAGCTACCCATCCCCAAGTTCTCCGTTTGGGGCGATCCGGTGCGGCTCCAACAGATCGTGTGGAATTTGCTCTCCAATGCCATTAAGTTCACCCCAGAGGAGGGCCGAGTGGAAGTGCGGCTGGAGCGCGACGAAGCCAGCGAAGCCTCCTATGCCCAGCTTCAGGTGATAGATACAGGGGCAGGAATTAGTGCAGAGTTTTTGCCGAAGGTGTTCGATCGCTTCCGGCAGGCCGACAGCACCACTACCCGATCGCACACTGGATTGGGGCTGGGACTGGCGATCGTGCGTCACTTGGTCGAACTCCACGGCGGCCGCGTTCAGGCAGAGAGCGCCGGAGAAGGTCAGGGGGCAACCTTTACAGTGGCGTTGCCACTCTGGAAAGAATCGCGATCGCAAGTAAAGCAGATTGCTCCATCGCCTGCAAACTTAACGAACCTGCGAATTTTGGTGGTGGATGACGAGCCAGATGGACGTGATTTATTGACCGTGATGCTGCAACAATACGGGGCGATCGCGGCGGCGGTGGCTTCTGTCAGTGATGCTTTGGTAGCGATCGACGGCTTCAATCCTGAACTTTTGATCAGCGACATTAGTATGCCGCGAGAAGATGGCTATATGCTGATCCGCAAAGTGCGAAGTCTGAACTCCGAGCGTAGCCGCCAAATTCCCGCGATCGCCCTGACGGCCCACTCCAGAGAAGAAGACCGTCAAAACGCTTTGGATGCTGGGTTTCAGGCCCACCTCCCCAAGCCTGTGGAAGCGGAAGCGCTGCTGAGGGCGATCGCCCAGGTGACACAGCCCGTGTCGATCGGTCAGCCAGGGTGATGAGCTAGCTCGACTCTTCTCAGGCCGTATAGCTTGCGCCTAGACCCAGAGCAGCCAGTCCTTTGCGGTAGGCGATCGAGGTTTGGTCAGCCTGAATGTGCGACTCGGCCCGCAGTTCCAGAGGCAAATCTTCGGGATACTGGGCCTCCACCACTTCCTTGTCTTCGGCAAACACTTGATAGTTGAACTGATACACAGGCTCCAGGCTTTGGTCTTTGTCGAAGTTGCGGCAGATGGGGCAGAAAACGCGGGTTTTGCGGGCTGAGATCGGCGAGGCAGCGTTGAGAATGCAGAGCCTGCCCCCGTTGGGAAAATCTACCGTCAGCCGTGCCGTGAAGGGAAAAAACACCTCAAAGGTGCGGAGCCAGAGGAAATCGGCAGGGGCACGATCCTGCAAACCTTTAGGGAAATTGCTGACGCTGCTGAGGTATTCAGCTTTGATGCCGTGGGCAGTTTCGCAAACCTCGTAGCGAGGCACGATCGGGTTGCTGCGATCGCCAAAAGATTCACTGTGCACCCAGGCGAAGTGGGCCACATCCAGAAAGCCTTCCATCTGCCGTCCCGATGCGGCCTCCACACCCACCGCCTCCGGCAGAATTTGCTGATAGTCTGGGTCGTCCCACTCGTGGAAATCAGGCAGAGGATGGTCGCCGCCACCGAGAGAAGTCCATACCAAACCGTAGGCCTCCACAACTGGGTAGGTTTTGAGACAAAGCCTAGCAGGAATCCGGGTATCAGGATCGGCGGGAACCAGGACACAACGGCCATCAGTTCCGTAGTGAAAGCCATGATATTTGCAGATCAAGTTATCACCATCGACGTGACCCATGCTGAGGGGAACGCCGCGATGGAGGCAAATATCATTGGCAACGGAAATCCCCGCAGAAGTGCGCCAAATTACCAGGCGCTGGTCGAGAAGTTTGGCGGCGATCGGCTGATCAACCACATCTCGACTAAAAGCGATCGGATACCAAAAGGGAGCCAGGGCATCCCAATCGGACGGGGCAAAGGTGCAGTCTTTCGGATAGGTTTTGACCGGGGCTTTTTCGATCGTGTTGACCATAACAAGAAGTCCTGAGGTGAGGGAGTGAACCATCAAACTGAAGCGAGACTGTGAGCCAATTCTCCGGCAACATAGACAGCATGAACAGCGCGATCGTCCCCTAAAATTATCAGGCCGAAAACTGCATCTGCCAGCTCTAATATAGAGTCTGTGGGAAAGCTGTGATTGCGGACAGCCATAAGCGGTGTAGCGTGGAGATTCAGCACAATGAAATCAGCCTCCTTACCGACTTCAAAGTTGCCCAGTTTGTCTTCTAGAGAAAGTGCCTTTGCACCGCCCAAAGTTGCCAAAAACAATGCTTTGAACGCAGACAAAGATTCTTGCTGAAGCTGCACAACTTTATAGGCTTCGCTGGCGGTGTGCAGGAGTGAAAAACTTGTGCCTGCACCAACATCGGTTCCTAACCCGACTTTGACGGGTCGATCGATCGCCTTTGCTTTGTGTAGCTTAAACAAACCACTGCCTAAAAATAAGTTTGAGGTTGGGCAAAAGGAAATTGCTGATTTTGCTGCCGAAAGCCGCCCAAATTCAGAATCCGTGAGGTGAATGCCGTGGGCAAAAACGGATCGATCAGTAACAAGTCCGGCGCGATCGTACACATCTAAGTACCCTTCAGCGTCTGAAAATAGCTCTGCGATCCACTCAACTTCCCTCATGTTTTCTGAAAGGTGTGTATGTAGGTACACATCAGGGAATTCTTTCAGCAGCTTTCCAGCTAGGCGCAACTGTTCTTCAGTCGAAGTTGCGGCGAATCGAGGCGTGACGGCATACAGCGATCGACCGTTTTTGTGCCACTTCTGAATCAATCGCTTGCTGTCTTCGTAGGCAGTCTCCAAGGTATCTGTAAGAAAGTCTGGCGCATGGCGATCCATCAATACTTTGCCAGAAATCATTCGTAGATTTCGCCGACAAGCTTCTTCAAAAAACGCATCCACTGATTCAGGATGAACTGTAGCAAACACCAAAGCCGTTGTTGTACCGTTTTTGAGGAGTTCATCCAGGAACAGGGACGCAATTTTCTGCGCGTATTCTTTATTTTTAAACTTCCCTTCAGTAGGAAAAGTGTACTTATTCAACCACTCTAAAAGCTGCTCTCCGTAAGCAGCGATCATTTCATACTGGGGATAGTGAACGTGAGTGTCAATTAATCCTGGCATGATCAGCTTGCCGGAATAATCTGCGATCGCCACTCCTGTATACTTTTCGTGCAGGTTTTCGTAAGAGCCAAAGTCTGCGATCGTTCCTGCTTTAACGATTAGTAATCCATCGGGAACATAGCGAACACTTTCTAATTCAGCGCCGTAAAATGGGTCGCCGACAAAATCTAGAAAAGCTGCTCTTATTGCTTGGACAGATTGCTGCTGAGGGAGAGACATAAGCGAGTACAAACTTACTTCTAAAGCAGTTTTCTCCCAATAGTAGATAGTAAAAACTTCTTGAAGTGCTAAGTGACTGCTTTGCCAGCACTACTTTGCCAGCACTGCTTTGCTAGCTTAGGGGGGATAATTCACAGCATACTGTATACGCAATGACAATCAAGCTGGACAGGTGAACGCTGTTCCTCGTTAGTTGCAGCCGTTAAGATGAAAAAGCCTTCTCGATCGATCCGCCATGATGGATACGCCTGTGGAATTCTTAG
>DATNQR010000405.1:0-3270 GCA_036703905.1 Thermosynechococcaceae cyanobacterium | reverse complement strand
AGGACGATCGTCAGACGGTTACAAGCCTAGATGCTCTTACCCAGATTATTTAAAGTATCGTAGCAAGCTTTGAGCAGTCCCAGTCGCCTGGAACCCTTGCCTAAAACCTACCGCTAAGTAGAGCAAACGGTTTCACCCTAGAGGGGGACAAACCGCTTCAACGGCCGCCTTGAGCTTCGGACGCAAGGATTCCACATAGGCCGCCCAACCCACCAGAATCACCTGCTTGTGGGCCAGGGTGTCCAGGTCGATCGCTTCTGGCGAAAAGGAGATGGGCTGACCGTCGAGATCGCAGCACACTAGACCTGCTGCTTTGGCTAAGGCGATCGGCCCTGCCGTATCCCACACTTTGACCCGGCGATTGAAATAAAGATACAGTCCTGCCCGACCCAAAACCACTTCCATCACCTTCAGCCCAAAGCTGCCTAGTGAGTAGAACTGCACCTGGGGGATGAACTCGGCGATCGCCTGTCCGAATTGCTTCTGATCGCGGTAGCCGATGATGACGGGGCAAAAAGTGGTGGTGGGAGGAAACGGCTCTCGGATTAGCAGCGCCTCATTTGGACGTTCGGACGTGGAGCAAAACAAGCCCCAGCCTGGGCCTCCCCAGTAAGTAACTTCAGTAGCAGGGGCGTGTACCCATCCGGCGATCGGCTGGTAGGCTTGCAGCAAGCCGATCATGATGGCGTAGTCTGGTTTGTGGCGGATGAAGTTTTCTGTGCCGTCGATCGGGTCAATGCACCAGAGGCGATCGTGGTGTCCCGTATATTTCCGCCGCGACTCTTCGTTCTCCTCGGTCACAATGCCGTCTGTGGGGAACCAGCCAGAAAAAGCCGCCGACAGGGTGCGATCGAGTTCCGCATCCACGCTGGTTACATAGTCTTCGATTCCCTTCTGATGTACTTCAAACGGTTGGGTTGACCTCTGCTCGGCAAGCTGGCCGCAGGTGTGAAGTATCTGTTGGATCTGGCGATCGGCGCTTGGGGAAATCGGAGTCATGGCAGTAGCCCAAAGTTTGCAGGCGAGCAAGTCAGACTCCAGAATATCGCTTGCTTCCTGAGAATGGGCTGCGATCGAACACTTCCCCCTGCCGCTCCACCCTATGGGAAGATGGGGAGGGCGATTGGCCCTGCCGGATGGGGTGTAGTCCCGGCAACATGAAAACCAACTTGAGCAAGGCATAGCAACGATGCAACTGAGAGGATGGAACCGCTTGAAACACTGGCTAAAAACAGGGATTACTCTGCTGCTGTTGGTTACGCTGTCGATCGGGCTGTGTGCGGCCAAGTCTCCCTCCACCAGCCTGCCCTCTGGGAACGCCATCACCGATGGTAAGTCGCTGCTGCGCTATGCTCTGCCGATCGACAATCCTGCCGTCCGTCAATTGCAAACCAGTCTGGAAGATATTTCAGTCCAACTGCGGGCCAACCGGCGCTGGAGTGCTGTAGTGAGCGATGTTAGTCTGGCTAACCGAGTTCTGACGACGAAGCAAGATAAGGTGCTGGCCAGCATTCCCGCTGCCAAGCAAGCCGAGGCCGAAGCACTGCTGACCCAACTCAAAGAAGGCATTGTCGGACTACAAGCCGCCGTGGAAGCAAAGGACAAGCCCCAAACCCTGGAGAAACGCACCGAGCTGCTGGATCTGGTGACGCAACTGGAAGAAAGCATGGTGCAAGCGTTTCCGTTTGAAGTGCCTGCCGAGTACAGCTACCTGCCGCAGTTGAAGGGACGGGCCACGATCGAGTTCACCACTGACAAAGGCAACATCACAACAGTGGTGGATGGCTACAGCGCCCCAGTGACGGCGGGAAACATTGTGGATCTAGTGCAGCGTGGTTTCTACAACGGTTTGGACTTCACGCGATCAGAGGAATCTTATGTGTTGCAAGTGGGCGATCCTCCAGGGGCTGAGGTTGGCTTCATTGACCCGGATACGCAGAAATATCGTGCGATTCCGCTAGAGGTGATGGCGCAGGGCGACGACGTACCCACCTATGGCATTACTCTAGAGGATGCTGGCCGCTACCGAGATCTACCTGTGCTGCCTTTCTCATCCTTTGGCGCGATGGCGATGGCTCGATCGGATGGCGACCCCAACGATGGCTCTTCCCAGTTTTTCTTCTTCCTGTTTGAGCCAGAGCTAACCCCGGCAGGGCGGAATCTGCTGGATGGGCGCTACTCGGTGTTTGGCTATGTAACCAGTGGGCGCGAGGTGCTGGAGCAACTGCGGGCGGGTGACAAAATCATCTCTGCCAAAGTGGTGAGCGGCCTGGAAAATCTGGTGCAGCCGCAGGTCACGCAAGCGAGTTAGCATTTGGAGAATCCTTTCAGCCGCCGGTGGAGCGCGATCGCCATGACCTTCCCCATCCCGCAAAGAAAACAACTGCTGGTTCTAGCAGCGCTACTGTGGGTTCAGAGTGCTGCTGCGAACGACTTCGGCGCGCGAAGCGCTATCGCTGCTCCCCCCGATTCCGAAACTGAGAGGCTGATCCGTCAGCGCTATAGTGTGTATCTGGCATCCGGTCGAGGGTGCAGCTATTTTGCCAACCCGAAAACGCTGGATAAAAATCGATTGCCTAACTCTCCAGACGATCGAAGAATCACTGTTTTGAATGCGCCGCGATCGAACGATGAGGATGGCAAACTTTGTCGCGGTGTGTTCCGGTTCCTCTGGCTCACGGTCAACTGCCGCACCAAAGTCATCACCTTCAGAGATTCCGCACCCTCTTTGGAAGAACAAGAGCGTCAAAAGATTACCTACGTTGATGAATCAGTGTCCAGCAAAGTTTGCGCGTTGTAGCAGGCATCTTCCACTAGGGAAGCTCAGGCAAGAGGCAAGCTATATGGGAGCCGATCCGTACTGGTATTTTAGTAAGTACCATCCTGACATAAACGTTGCATTACAAACGTTGCGTCAACAGGAGTTTGAAGCAGGACGATACGATCCAGCTATGAGGATGTGTAAGCCTCCGATGTACATGTTTGAATTTGACTTTCCGCCAACGGCTAATTCTCCTTCTCCGGGTGCTCAACATTCGTCGATCGCCGAGGCTATAGAATCATCAGATGCTAGTGGAACTGGATCGATCCTGGACATCCGCAAAATCTCTAATTCACCAGAGTTCCTTGCTTCGTGGGCTGTATCTGACGATGAACTACTCATACTCTTTGGTACTGATAAGCCTACTAGAGAAATGGTAGAGAAATACATTTCTGGTGAAGAAGAAGCTCTGGAGATTTGGGAAGGAAGTGAAGAACATTTAGGAATTT
>DATNQR010000404.1:0-3528 GCA_036703905.1 Thermosynechococcaceae cyanobacterium | reverse complement strand
CAGTACCCCAACCACTGACATAAACTACACCGACTGCGGGAGATGAACACCTCTGGCTCCTGAACTTGCAGCAGCATCTGGCGACACTCCTGCAAAACCTCCTGCATCCGGGGCAGCATTTCCCACAGATCCACCGCGAAGGTGTCCCGCTCCCGCAGCGCCAGCCATGCGCTTTCTGTCCATGCTCCCTGCACCTGAGCCAGAACGTGAGTGTGAAACGCTACCACGATCTGATATTCCAGCTTGGGGCGCTTGCCCAGCTTGATTTCCGTAGGAGCATAGCGCCAGTCGCCGAAGTTGGAAAGCCCCGGTTCCTTGACCAGCAGATCCGGTTGACTCAACAGCGTCACGCCAGCTTCCTCGGTCAGCAAAATCCCCTGGTAGATGCGATCGACTCCTTGCTGCATCAGTTCCAGGGTTGCTTTTGCCCCCGCCTGCCAGTCCCGGCGCGGATAGTGGGGTTGGTGGTGTTCCAGTTCTCCCAAAACCTGCTTTTGGTTGGCCAAACTATCCTGACCCAGCTTCAGCAAATAGTCGTTAGGAGCGTCGCGCTGCGACCGATCACCAAAAGTATCCAGAAACGCTCGACGGCTACAGCGTTGATAGTTCAGCAATAGTTCGGCATCAATGATCATGTGTCGAAGCTATCCGAATCTGAGCAGAAAAATTGGGTTGTGCTGACATTTTGGGCTGAAGTGGGGGTGTAGGGGGTTGCTCCCTGTTGAGGGCTGCGCCCTCGAACTCCTTTATCACCTTCATCTTGATTTATAAAGTCAACAGAGCTTAAAGAGAACTGAGGCGAAAGCACTACCCAAAAGCGATTCAGCTAACTTCTACGAACCGCTTCCAGTCGATCGTGACCTATCGCTATGCTAACAGCTAATTGCGACGGATCAGGGTCGATCGGGCTGCCTGGTAAAATGCAAAGGCCCGCTACCCCTGGTCTACCGGTGCTTCACCATGCTGAACGCTTCTACCGCGCTTCTGAATTTTCGTCAGCAGTTCCCCGCTCTTCAAAACAAGGCGTATTTCAACTACGGCGGTCAGGGAGTGCTGCCCCAACGATCGTTGGCAGCAGTTCAGCAATCGTTTCAGCAAGGGCAAGAACTCGGCCCTTTCTCTGGCAAAGCGGGCACTTGGGTGAACCAGGAAGCAGATTTGACGCGACAGGCAATCGCGGCAGAGCTAGGTGCTTCCCCCAGGACGATCGCCCTGACCGAAAACGTAACTGTGGGCTGCAACATTGCCCTGTGGGGAATCGATTGGCGGGTGGGCGATCGGCTGCTGATGACCGACTGCGAACATCCGGGTATCGTTGCCACTGTCCAGGAACTCCAGCGTCGCTTTGCGATCGAGGTGGATATCTGCCCTTTGCAGTCCACGCTGAACGCAGGCGATCCGATCGAGGTGCTGGTGCGCCACCTTCACACTGACACGCGCCTAGTTGTCCTCAGTCACATTCTCTGGAACACGGGTCAGGTTTTGCCCCTGAAGGAAATTGTCGCAGCCTGTCACAGCTACAATCGCGCTAATCCTGTGCGGGTGCTAGTGGATGCGGCTCAGTCGATCGGCGTGTTGCCTTTGAACCTGACAGAACTAAACGTGGACTTCTATGCTTTCACTGGGCATAAGTGGTGGTGTGGCCCAGAGGGCGTTGGGGGATTGTACGTGCGCCCGGAAGCGCAGGATTTGCTGCCTACCTTCATCGGCTGGCGCGGCATCACCATGGGGGAAACCGGAGCGCCGACGGGATGGAAACCAGACAGCCGCCGCTATGAGGTGGGTACGTCTGCCTATCCGTTATACGCAGGTCTGCGGGAGGCGATCGTCCTGCACCAGAGCCAAGGCACGGCCCAGGAGCGCTACCTGCGTTTGCTGGGCCTCAGTCGCTCGCTCTGGCAGCAGTTGTCCGAGTTGCCAGGAGTTAAGTGTTTGCGATCGACTCCTCCTCAAGCGGGTCTGGTTTCGTTCCAGCTTCCAGGGCAATCCCACGGGCAGTTGGTGCAGTTTTTGGAGTCGAGAAGCATTCTGGTTCGCACGATCCAGAATCCTGACTGCGTGCGGGCCTGTGTTCACTACTTCACCCTGGAGTCAGAGATTGCGCAGTTGGTGGAAGCGGTGCAGCAGTTCGATCGTGCCTGACTCCCTCACCCGCCAACTGGAGCGATCGCTTGCCTAACTTCTATTAATTAGAGATCAAGCAGCTAGGGTCAGAGAGCAGAGCAAACGCATCTAAAATTTATTGAATGATTAACGGCAAAACGCAGCGGCGGCAGATAACCTTGAACTTAGTACTAGCGGCTTTCGACCGTCCGCTGCCGTGAAGTGTTGGGCTGCTGTGGGACATGAAGCCATAAGGACACCCTCACAGCAATTGTTGTGATGCATTATCAATATCATCTTGCTGATACTGTCTTCTAAAAGCATCTATCCAATCATCCAGTTTCATAAGTTGTGTTTTTTCCTGATGGTAAATACGCTTAAGCACCTCATATTCTGCACCCAACTCTCTTTGCAACTGCACCCAAAGCCTTATACCCTCCCGACTCCACGTTTTGGCTGCTTCTTCGCTGGGAAAACGAGAATCAGGTGGATAGTCGTGATCAAGAGTGTCATCAAAAACATCCTGCCATTTGTTTAATCGCTCAAGGGTTTCTTGGCTAATGGGAAGTTTGACTGGATTAAAATCTCCTACATCGTCAACATACCAAGTTGCCCAACAGCTATACTCGGCTCCTAACCTAATTCTTTTGACTATAGGAGCATCAGGATATTTGAACAATCCTACTAATCTTGTGCTGTAGTAAAATACGTCATACTGAGAGGCTAATTCCTGGCGTACCTTCTTCCACAGTTCAATTCCTTCTTGATCAAAGGCTTCATAAGCTTCTGAACTAGGAAATCTTAAGATATTCCTATCGCCGCAAACAGCTTTGAGCTTGTCTAGCCAAACTCTAAGTTGCGCTCTCGTACTGCGTTTCAAGGGTAATTCTTCTAAACCAATCAAACGATGGGAACCTGAAGCAGTGCTGACTGGATCAGTCATAAACGGCTTATTTGTCCTATGGCAGTCAGCATTGAGCACTAGCTCACTCTTTTGGTTGGAATTTGTTTTTACTCTTTTCCACATGCGCCATATTTTGTCTCTATGTTGATACCGCAGAACTGCTTTCTCTCAGCAATTTCAAAATAACTTAGCTTTGAACCTAACAGCGATATTCCATCTAACGCCTCAACCAAGTATGTAAAGCTGCCCAACTATTGGTTATACGGAAAGTTTCAGCATATCTCTCTGATTTGGGCGGATATGCGGAAACTTTCGGCATATCACTCCGAAATGGATTAATACCATGCCTCACTAATTTGAATTGATACCCAGAATTTGAATTCATAACCAGAATTTGAATTGATGCTCAGAAACTTTCTGGGTATCTTCCTTCATCTTTAATGAGCAATCCTGTTCAGAAGGGTCGCGTCAGCGATCGTCCTGGGAGAAGAAGATTTGATGGAGCAGCGCTTTAGTGGATC